>CAZELC010000096.1:0-9390 GCA_964512865.1 uncultured Bacteroidales bacterium | reverse complement strand
TGATTGCCTAAAGTTACACCAGCAGCATTATTAATTACTAATGTTCTTATTGTTGTTGAAGATAAGACATCATTAGGAAATTGAATTGCAGAAGAACCACTAAAGTTTAGTACAGCAGAGCTGATATTTGCGTTTAATTTTCCTGATGTTCTAGTCCAAGTACCTTTAATAAATAAAGTCCGAGAGCTGCCTAAAGTAAAAGTTCCATTGTCAAGGCTAAAATTTCCATTTACCGTAATATTCTGATTTCCCATTGTTATTCCACCAGACCTGTTAATTATTAAATTATTTATTGTAGGAGTAGCTGTGAACATACTTGATGGCCAAGTTAATGAACTGGCGTTTTCATTGAAAATCAAATTGGTTGTCGAACTAGTGGTTACCGTTCCACTTGTTCTGGTAATTGTTCCATTTAAAGTTAAATCTTTCCCGCTGTTAATAAATGCACCTGCTGTTAATGTCAAATCTCCATTCACAGTAAAATATTGATTACCAACTGTTACTCCTCCAGATCTATTAATAATAAGATTATTTATATTAGGTGCCGAGGAAAATACATCATTTGGAATTGTTAGAGCTGTTGTACCTCCAAAACTCAAATTAGAAGAGCTTGTAAGAGATATATTGCCTGAAGTTCTTGAAAGAGGTCCATTTATACCTAAGGTAAAAGATCCAACGTTCAATGAACCAGCAGTCATTGCTAAAGTACCGTTTGAAGTGCAATTGGACAATAGACTGACCCCTGTTGAATTATTAACAGTGAGGTTATAGAAAGTGGTTGGATTATCACCTCCAATATTTTGAGCTGAAGTTCCATTAAAATTCACTGTACCTGTTCCATAAGTAAATGTTCCATTATTACTCCAACTGCCTTTTAAAGCAACTGTAGGCGATCCTGAAGAAACTGCCAAGGTGCCGCCAATAGTAAGATTTCCATTGACTGTAATTGTATTTGAGCCAGAAATATTTAGTGTTTTATTAGGTTCAATATTGAGATTATTACAACTGATTGCGGAGCTAATAAGAGGAGTATTTGCAGCACAAGTTGCGTCATCTCTTATATAAACATTTGCAGAAGAGGAGTTTGGTGAGCTGGCAGGTATAATAAAAGAGGAGCCATTGTATTGGCACCAGTTATTTGCAGTTGCCCATGCAGTACTTACACCACCACCCCAAACATAATCATTTGCAGATAAAGCTGTAGGACTTGAAGCTGAAGGAGCAACTACAGTTACATTGAAATATGCATATGTTGTACAATTTACTGGAGAACCGCCGGTCACATCCCAGCAAAAACCACAACCGCTTTTCCACCTTGCATGAAACGTATAAACTCCAACCGCTGTAGGCGTAAACACAAAAGAATTACCAGATCCATTTGGTGCTTGCTCTGTAAATACATTCCAACTTGAACCTCCATTATTCGAACACCAGTAATACGGCGTGCCGGTGCCTCCTGATGGAGTTATTGTTACAGAACTTCCTAAGCATACTGTTGAAGCAGATCCGGAAAGAGTGCCATCTACAGGATTAGGAACAGTATTCTTTACAAATAAACCAAATCCGGGAAAATTTGAATAGGCATCTGAAGTAAACCTAACAGTTAGAGTTTGTCCGGCTGTTCCGGTATAGTTAATTCCACTTCCCAGATAAAGCCCATCTCCATCTCCAGAGCCTGTATAGGTCTGTAATAAAGTGCCACCGGTACCACTTCCTGAATATATTCTAATATAATCACAACCGCAATCCTCTAATTGATATTGACCGCTGATATTAATTATTCCACCAACACCTGCATTTATAACCGTATAGACATCAGTGCTTGATGAATAATCACCATTCCCGCCCGGGTCAAGCAGAAGTGTTTCCGCAGTACCACATTCAATCGAATTACTACCTGAAGATGGCATATTAACCGTAGGTAAAGAGCATGAATTAATAAAATCCACATTAAATAAAAACCCTGAAGAAGCATTAAGATCATCAGAATAAAAGTTAATAGTTATTGTTTGACCTGGCAATAAATACCAGTCAAGGTTTCCAGCTCCGGTCAGATAACCTAAATATCTTCCTCCTGTGCCTGAGCCTTCATAAAATTCAATGTAATCGTAATCCTCTTCAACACTATAAGATCCATATATATGAATCTGTGAAGTTCCTGAGTTTATTACAGTGTAGCCATCCCAATTTGATTCATAATCAGCTGCTCCTGCACCATCGCTTAACGTTGCATTTCCGTCACTACATGAAATACTATTACTGCCTGATCGGGGAACAGCATATGACGTTGCAGCTACAGCATCAACGCCAAAAAGATCATCACTTTTAGGTTCTAAATCATTAGCAAACAAATTGAAAGAAAAGAATAACAATAAGTTTAAAATAATAAACTTAATGTACATTTTTTTTATTAATAAATTTGTTTTCATAATATGTGTGTTTTTAATAATACAAATATAATAAAACTGTTATTAAAAAAAAAGTGATTCTTTATAAATGCTTCAAAATGACAATTAAGTGTATTAAAAAACTAAGATTTTGATAAAAAGCAATTTATGATTTTCACTTTTTTAACAAATTGAAAGTACCAAATAGTAAGACAGAAAACAACAGATAAATAATTGTTTTTCAATGTTATTGTACTCGATTTTTATAGGACAATTGTTATATTATAACAATATTGCTAAGCGTCAAAAATCATTGTAGTTATAGCAAAAAAACTCTCTTTTAATAGATTTTTTTACTTTAAATAAATCATTTTAGCTCGATCTAAAACCAGTAATGATTATTAAAAATTGTAAAAATTATTTTAAAGATGGCTAAGAAATTAAAAATTTAGTTGTAACAATTTAGTACTTTTAACAACTACTCTGCACTCCACTCCGTTCCATCTTTGCCATCTTTAATGGAAATATTTATTTTCTGGAGTTCATCACGAATTTTATCAGAAGTGGCAAAATCCTTATTTGCCCTAGCATCCTGACGTAATGATATTATAAGCTTCATTAGGTCATCAGTTAATTTTTCATCTTGTGAATTCGAATCATCTTTTAATCCAAGAATCTCAACTAAAAAGGAATTGAATAATGAAACTAACTCTTTATGATCATCTGAAGAAATCTTTTCTTTTCCTTCTTTAAGCAGGTTTACCCATTTAACAGCTTCAAAAAGTGATGAAATTACTATTGGACTGTTAAAATCATCATTCATAGCTTCATAGCAGTTCTTTTTCAGTTCTGAAATGAATTTAGTAATGCTTTCCGATGATTTGTCATTTGTCTTAATTCTTAGAAGTGCTTTATGCCCTGATAATAGCCTTTTAAGTCCTTTTTCTGCTGCCTGAAGTGCTTCGTTGGAAAAATCAAGAGTGCTACGATAATGTGCCTGCAATATGAAAAATCTTATTGTCATCGGGCTATAAGCCTGAGACAGATTTGGGTTATTACCACTAAAAAACTGGTTTAGGGTAATAAAATTACCTAATGATTTTCCCATTTTCTGACCATTTATGGTAATCATATTATTATGCAGCCAATAATTGCAAGGATCCATATTATTTGCAGCCTGCGACTGTGCAATTTCAGATTCATGATGAGGAAAAAGCAAATCCATACCACCACCGTGAATATCGAAATGTTCACCAAGGTATTTAGCACTCATAGCCGAACATTCAAGATGCCAGCCTGGAAATCCATCACTCCATGGCGATGGCCACCTCATTATATGATAAGGCGAGGCTTTTTTCCATAGAGCAAAATCAACCGAATTTCGCTTTTCATCCTGACCTTCCAGGTCGCGCGTATTGGCAACAAGTTCATCAATTACTCTTCCTGAAAGTTTTCCGTATGGATGTTTTTCATTAAATTTTACAACATCAAAATATACTGAACCATTCACTTCATATCCATAACCGGCGTCAATTATTTTCTTGACCATCTCAATCTGTTCAATTATATGCCCAGAAGCTCGAGGTTCAATGCTGGGATTTTCGACATTAAGCTCTTGCATATTTTGATGGTAGCGATCGGAAAAATGCTGAGCAATTTCCATAGGTTCAAGCTGTTCGAGGCGTGCTTTTTTTGCAATTTTATCTTCTCCTTCATCGGCATCATTTTCAAGATGACCAACATCTGTAATATTTCTGACATATCTAACCTTATAACCAAGATGCCTTAAGTATCTGAAAATAAGATCAAATGTAATTGCCGGTCTGGCATGACCAAGATGTGCATCTCCATAAACAGTTGGTCCACACACATACATGCCAACCATTGGCGGGTCAATTGGCTCAAACAGTTCTTTCTTACGTGATAGTGTATTATAGACGTAAAGTTTATTTTCCATTATTTTATTTTTATGCAAAAATAAATTTTTTTAATGATTCTTGATAATTTTGCAAACTGGATAATTGAAAATATTTTAATAATGTTTTGTTATTTGTAAAATAATTCCGATATTTGCACCCCGTTTCAAAAAATATAAACAGTTAAAAATTATTGCGATGTCAAAAATTTGTGAAATAACCGGAAAGAAAGTGATGGTTGGTAATAACGTATCTCACTCAAATATAAAAACAAAAAGAAGATTTTATCCAAACCTTCAGCTTAAGAAATTTTATATTCCTGAAGAAGACATGTGGATTACTTTAAAGGTTTCAGCTGCCGGAATGAGATCTATTGACAAGAATGGAATTTCAGCATGCCTGAAAAAAGCAATTGAAAAAGGTTATATTAAATTATAATAAAAATATTTAATCCCCGTTATTCGGCTGTTACTTCATCAAGTAACAGCTTTTTTTTTCTGTTAAAGAGCCATATACGAATAAAAAAATTAATTTTATACTTTGATTTAAAACTGTAGATGCATTTTCTCTTTAATAAAATAAATATCGCCTGCTATGCCATACTGATTATGATTAGTATTACCGGCTTAAGTGCATTTTCACAAAACAAAAATAATGACCTTGTTCAGTTTTCAGGAGTTGTGGTTTCTAACGATAGTCTGCAGCCTGTACCTTTTGTCAATATTTATGTACAGGATGAAAAAAGAGGAACGATCAGTGATTTTAACGGCTTTTTCTCTTTTGTTGCAAGAAAAGGTGATGTTATAATGTTTGAATCTGTAGGATTTAGGTCATCACAGTACAAAATTCCTGATACTCTCTCAAAAGAAAGATATACATTAATACAAATACTCAGACCAGATACCATGGTTCTTGAAGAAACCTTTATTTTCCCATGGCCAACTTATGAACAATTTAAACAGGCATTTTTAACTTTAAATATTCCTGATGATGATTTGGCAAGAGCAAGAAAAAATATTGAGCAGATGGAAAAAAGAATGGTTATGGAATCATGGGCAATGGATGGAAGTATGAATTACAGGAACTTAATTCAAAACAAGGTTGCAGATCTTTACTATTCAGGGCAATACAGACCAATAAATCTTTTAAACCCATTTGCGTGGGCACAATTTGTAAAAGCATGGAAGGAAGGGAAGTTTAAAAATAAAAGTAAACAATAAGTTGTCGGTTAAAAGCCTGAGAAAAGGATAAAAAATTTATAACAAATAAGCTTAATTGAATTTGACTGCTTTAAAAAAATATCTACTTGCAATTATTTTAACCATTACCGGTCTTTCGGCATCTTCTCAAGAAAAGGCTACTATTTATGGCACCATAAAAGATGATAAAGATGTGCCGCTTGAGTTTGTTAATATTTCAGTTATTGGTACTACCATAGGAACCACCACTGGTAAAAATGGAAATTTTGAGCTTGCAGTTCCTGCCGGAAAAGAAATAAAACTTGGATTTACATTTATCGGATACAAAAAAGACTCTGCCTATATTAGATTGAAGAACGGTGAAAGACGTATGATAAACAGAAATCTGGAATCTGTTATTACCAATATTAAACCTTTTGAATATGTAGATAAAAATGAAAAAATTGGCATTACCCGAATAAACATTAAAGAAGCAGACCTTATCCCTACTACATCAGGAGGAGAAATTGAACAACTTGTGAAAGTTATGAGCCTCGGAGTTTATTCCAATAATGAGCTTAGTTCTCAATATAGCGTCAGAGGAGGAAATTTTGACGAAAACCTTGTATATGTTAATGATATTGAAATATACAGACCTTTTCTGAACAGAGCCGGTGAGCAGGAAGGACTTAGCTTTATCAATTCTGATTTGACTGCCAATGTTGAGTTTTCATCTGGAGGGTTTGATGCAAAATATGGAGATAAAATGTCTTCTGTTCTTGATATTCAATATAAACGACCGACTAAATTCGCCGGATCCGTAATGCTAAGCCTTTTGGGTGTTGCTGCACATGTTGAAGGTGCATCAAAAAATCAAAAATTTACATATTTGATTGGCGTCAGACAAAAATCCAATGCTTACCTTCTTAATGCATTGCAAACAAAAGGACAGTATAAACCGTCATTTACTGATGTTCAGGCAAACCTTACATATAAATTTTCCGAAAAATGGGAAGTGAGCCTACTTGGTAATTATGCTAGAAATAAGTACCTTGTTATTCCTGAAACCAGGGAGACACAATTTGGGACAGTTAAAGAATCATATAAACTTCAGATTTATTTTGACGGTTACGAAATAGATAAAATTACAACTTATCTGGGAGCTCTTTCAACCACATACAAACCTTCAGCAAATCTCAAACTTAAGCTTATTGCCTCAGCTTTTCAAACTTCCGAAAACGACTCTTATGATATTCAAGGTCAGTATTGGATAGGTAAACTTGAAAATAATATGGGCAACGAAAACTATGGAGAAATGAAAGAAATAATCGGCGTGGGTACTCAGCTTGACCATGCCAGAGACAGACTTGATGCTACCGTCGGCAGCCTTGACCATAAAGGTGCTTATTCGCTAAACAAACATTATATACTCTGGGGCGCTGGTTATCAGGTTCAGTTTGTTGATGATAGACTTAAGGAATGGCAGATGATTGATTCTTCAGGTTACACGTTGCCACATCAGAACGATTCAGTTGGTTATATCAAACCATTTTTACAACAAGATAAACCATTATTCCTTCAAAACTCAATTGACACAAAAATTTCCATGATATCATCACGTGCTACTGCATTTATTCAGGACACATGGGAATTAATGGACGACAGCGTAAAACTTTCTCTAACTTATGGTGTAAGAGCATGTTACTGGGATTATAACAAGCAATTCCTTGTGAGTCCAAGGCTTACTCTTACTCTAAAACCAAAATGGAAAAACGATATATCATTCAGATTTTCAACAGGTTATTATTATCAACCACCATTCTATAAGGAATTGAGAGATTTCAACGGTGAGCTTAACAAAGATATTAAAGCACAAACCTCTATTCATTTTGTGCTTGGAACCCAGTGGAATTTTATGGCATGGGACAGACCATTCAAATTTGTTGCTGAAGGATATTATAAATATCTTTACAATATTATTCCTTACGAAGTTGAGAATATTCAGATAAAATACTATGCAAAAAATAATGCTCATGGATACGCAACCGGGCTCGACTTGAAGATACATGGTGAATTTGCAAGAGATGCAGAATCATGGTTTGGATTATCACTTATGCAAACCAGAGAAGATATTGAAGACGATTTTTACTATAATTATTATAATAAGGAAGGCGAACTTATAGTTCAGGGTTACACAGAAGATCAGGTTAAATTCGATAGTGTCAGAGTTGAGCCGGGCTTTATTCCAAGACCTACAGACCAACTTCTTAATGTAAATCTTTTCTTTCAAGATTATATTCCAAAGCTCCCAATGCTGAAAATGCACCTTAACCTTGTTTATGGCACTCCCTTACCATTCGGACCTCCATCACATGAGCGATATAAGGACACTTTGAGAATGCCTGCGTATTTCAGAGTGGATATTGGATTCTCGTGGGATATACTTAACGAAAGCACTATTTTACCAAAACGAAACCCATTCCATGTATTTAAATCCATAATTTTAAGTGCTGAAGTATTTAACCTGCTTGGACGACTGAATACGATTTCTTATTATTGGGTAAAAGATGTAAACGGACGCACTTATGCTGTCCCTAACGAACTTACAAACAGACTTTTCAATATTAAGCTTATTGCTAAATTCTAGCCACAGCCGAAATGGATAAATATTTTTGGGGAAACAGCCGTCGTTTCAATGCTTTTTCAAATTACTCAGTAAAAACTTATGGCTCCCGATATCAGAAGTTAAGTATTGATGCTGGTTTTACCTGTCCAAACAGGGATGGAAGCCTCTCGGTAAACGGATGCACATTTTGTTCAAATGATGCATTTAATCCATCCTATTGCAGCTCTTCAAAATCTATTACGCAGCAGCTTACGGAAGGAATAGAATTTCATAAAAAGAGATACCGCAGAGCCGGGAAATATATTGCCTATTTTCAGGCATATTCTAACACCTATGCTTCACTGGACATTCTTAAACAAAAATATGAAGAAGCACTCTCCCATCCTGAAATAGCAGGTCTTTCAATTGGTACCCGCCCTGATTGCATTGATGATGAGAAACTTGATTACCTTCAATATCTTAATAAAAATCACTTTATTTCTTTAGAATACGGTATAGAATCTTGTTATGACAAAACACTCAGCAGGATAAATAGAGGACACGACTTTCAAAAATCTACAGAAATAGTTCAAGCCACTGCTAGTAGAAATATTTTCATAGTTGTTCATTTAGTTCTGGGACTTCCGGGTGAAAGCAAAATAGAAATGTTAGAAGAAGCCTCAATATTATCAAAACTACCGATAAACTGCATTAAAATACATCAGCTTCAAATATTGAAAAACACCATTATGGAGAAACAATATTTTGAAAACCCTTTAGAGTTTACGATCTTTAAACTTGATGAATATATAAATTTTGTTATTGATTTTATTGAAAGATTGCGACCTGATATTTTAATAGAAAGATTGATTGGTGAAGTACCACCACGTTTTTTGGCTATTCCGGTTTGGTGCCATCAAAGAAATGACCAGATTTTAAATCTTATTGAAAAAAAAATGCTGGAAAGAGATACCTGGCAGGGAAAATTTTTCTTCTAAATCATTGGCAATTTAAACTGCTTCATTTAAATAATTTCTGTCTTTTTGTCATATTGTTTGTCAGATTTAAATGACTTTTCAAAACACTGATATGTCATATTAACATGAAAATCAGTTTTAACTTCCATGGCATAATGATTGACAAACCGCCGCCGAAAAAAAACAGAATATTAATTATTTAAAACAAAATAACATGGGTAAAATCATAGGAATAGACTTAGGAACAACCAATTCATGTGTAGCAGTTATGGAAGGAAGTGAACCGGTTGTTATTCCAAACAGCGAAGGAAAAAGAACAACACCATC
>CAZELC010000095.1:0-9404 GCA_964512865.1 uncultured Bacteroidales bacterium | reverse complement strand
ATAATATTCCTGATGGAGACTTTACTGCCAAAATGAAACCTGTTATTAAGCTTCCTGAAGGAGAATATTATCAGAGAGTTGAAGCTGCCAAAGGCGAATTTGGTGTTTATGTTGAAAGTAGAGGAGATAAGTATCCTTACAGATTTAAACTGAGATCTCCGAGTTTTTGTAATGTCTCAGCAATGAACCATCTTACTCGGGGACAAAAAATAGCCGATTTGGTAGCTATTGGAGCATCATTGGATTATGTTATTCCTGATATCGACAGATAAAATTTTATAAATGATAAAATATTAATATGGAGTTCACTTTTAGTATTTACGATTTAACTGGCTTTAATAATTGGTTGGGAAGTGCCATTCACGATTTGCTGCCACCATTTTGGGCCAACTTGCTGATTTATGTTATTATTGGGGTGGTCTTTCTGGCATTTTATGCTGTTGTGGGGCTTTATTTAGTTCTTGCGGAAAGAAAAGTATGTGCTTTCATGCAGAATCGAGTTGGACCTAACAGAGTCGGTCCCTATGGATTAATTCAAACTATTGCCGACTTGTTCAAGCTTCTGTTCAAAGAGCTTATCCCGATTAAAAACGCTGATAAAATATTGTTCAATATTGCTCCTTATATTGTAATTGGAGCATCATTTCTGGCAATGGCGGCAATCCCTTTTGGAAAAGGTCTTCATGCAATCGACCTTAACATAGGTGTTTTTTACATCATGGCAGTTTCTTCAATGGGAGTTATCGGAGTTCTTCTTGCCGGTTGGTCAAGTAATAATAAATATTCGTTGATAGGAGCAATGCGTAGTGGTGCTCAGATAGTTAGTTATGAACTTTCCGTGGGACTTGCCCTTGTAACAGTTGTGATTCTTGCAGGAACAATGCAGCTTTCAAAAATAGTCGAACTTCAGGCCGGAACATGGTTTATTTTTCAAGGTCATATATCAACAGTGATAGCTTTCATAATTTATGTTGTGGCGGGAACAGCTGAAACAAATCGTGGGCCTTTCGACCTTGCAGAAGCAGAATCAGAACTTGCTGCCGGATACCATACAGAGTATTCAGGTATCAAATTCGCTTTCTTTTTTCTGGCGGAATACATGAATATGTTCATTGTTGCATCAGTTGCAACCACTTTATTCTGGGGAGGATGGCAACCTTTACATATAGCAGGACTTGATGGTTTTAACGCTGTAATGTATGCAATTCCTCCATTTATTTGGTTTATGGGTAAAACTGCGGTGGTTATCTTAATAATGATGTGGTTCAAATGGACATTCCCACGTCTGAGAATCGACCAGTTGTTGACCCTCGAATGGAAATATTTGCTTCCAATAAATTTATTCAATGTATTATTAATGGCTTTATTAGTACTAAAAGGCTGGCATTTTTAAAATATGAAATTAATAAAATATTTATCAGGGATTTTTAAGGGCGTATGGTCACTTATGGTTGGTATGAAAGTTACCATGTCATATTTTTTGCGCCCCTGGACAATCGTTACGCAGCAATATCCGGAAAACAGACATAAAAGGAAAAGAATATTTACCTGGAATAAGGAAAATAAGCTGAATAACGAATTAGTAATGTTCGACCGCTTCAGAGGTGAATTAATTATGCCACACAATGAAAAAAATGAGCATAAATGCACCGGATGTGGTATTTGCGAATTAAACTGCCCTAACGGTTCAATTGAGGTAATATCAAAACAAATTGTTTCTGAAGATGGGAAAAAGAAAAGAGCTGTTGACAAGCATATCTGGAGAATGGGAATGTGTGCATTCTGTTCACTTTGTGTTAAAACATGCCCATCATCAGCACTTACATGGGGACAGGATTTCGAACAGGCTGTTTTTGACAGAAAAAAGCTTAATAAGGTTTTAAATAAAGAAGGTTCAACATTAATGAAAGGAGTAGAATAATGATAGATTTTTTATTAAATCTGACAGCGAACCAGATAATGTTTTTTATATTTTCTGCTATCATTGTTGTGTTCTCTGTTTTAACGGTTACAAGCAGAAGAATATTAAGAGCAGCAACTTTTTTGTTGTTTGTTCTTGTCGCTACTTCAGGGCTGTATTTTTTAATTAACTTTAAGTTCTTGGCAGCCATACAACTTACTTTGTATGCCGGTGGTATTGTTGTTCTTATTATTTTCTCAATATTACTTACCAGTCATATCAGCCAGAAATTTGAGCCTATTGGATGGAAAAAATCTGCTTTTACTGCAGTGGCAGTAATTTTCGGGATGGTTCTTTCAATAATCACAATATTACAATATGGCTTTAAAGCAAATGATGCAATTGTTAATGAAGTTGATATGCAGGTTATTGGAAAAAGTCTGCTGAACTATGGAGAAAATGGCTTTGTTCTTCCATTTGAAGTAATTTCAATTCTTTTATTGGCTGCCATGATTGCTGCAATTGTAATTGCTAAAAAAACTGTTAAACCTGAGAAAAAATAATAAATAGATTTAAAGCTTAAAGCTGAATTAAAATATAAAACTATGAGCATTGGAATTCCTTTAGAAGCTTGGCTGGTTATAAGCACTTTTATGTTTTTTACCGGTATTTATGGCTTCCTGACACGCAAAAACCTCATAACTATGCTGATGTCAATAGAGCTAATACTAAACTCTGTGAACATCAACCTGGTGGCATTTAATAAATACCTTTATCCTGATATGCTTCAGGGACATTTTTTTGCGATTTTTATTATTGCTGTGGCTGCTTCAGAATCGGCAGTTGCTATTGCGATAATTATAAATATTTATCGAAAGTTCAGCAATGTGGATGTTGAAAATGTTAATAAAATGAAATTCTAAACAAATAATATTTATTGAATATGTTTGATTTTAGCTATACATCTTTGATTTTGATTATTCCTGTGTCGATGTTCATTATTCTAGGCCTTACCGGTTATAAGATGAAAAGATTCGCAGGTTATCTTGGAACACTGGGACTCCTGGCAGTTGCTATTTTGTCTTATTACACTGCATATCAGTATTTTTACTGTGTAGGAAAAGTTGATGAGATTTATAAACCTTTGATCGGCTTTAGCGTCACATGGCTTCAGCTTACTGATAAGCTTGTTATAAGCATAGGTTCACTGCTTGATCCTATTTCTGTAATGATGCTGGTCGTTATTTCTACAATTTCCCTTATGGTGCATATTTATAGTCTTGGCTACATGAAAGGGGAGAAAGGCTTTGAAAGATTTTATTCTATCTTGTCGTTATTCAGCTTTGCAATGCTTGGACTTGTTTTAGCTACCAATATTTTTCAAATGTATATTTTCTGGGAGCTTGTTGGGGTTTCTTCATATCTGTTGATTAGTTTTTATTATGAAAAACCTACTGCAGTTGCTGCCGGTAAAAAGGCTTTTATTGTAACACGCTTTGCCGACCTGGGTTTCCTTGTTGGTATTTTATTATTGTCATATACCACAGGAACTTTTGATTTTATTACTCTTACTGATGTCAATGGTCCGGCAATAGCTAAAGGCAGTGGTATTGCCTTTATGGGACTTTCAACAATGACATGGTCACTTATATTTGTATTTATGGGCGGTGCAGGAAAATCTGCAATGTTCCCTTTACATATTTGGTTACCTGATGCAATGGAAGGTCCGACACCGGTTTCTGCTCTTATTCATGCTGCCACAATGGTTGTTGCAGGTGTTTATCTGGTTGCAAGATTATTTCCCATTTATGTATTTTCAGCAACTCCGGGTTTGCAGGTAGTTGCTTATGTAGGATGTTTTTCATCACTTTTTGCAGCAATAATTGCTTGTACTCAGTTTGATATTAAACGAGTACTTGCTTATTCCACAATGTCTCAGATTGGATATATGATGGTAGGTCTGGGAGTTTCAAAATACGGAGGACATGATGGTTTAGGTTATATGGCTTCCATGTTCCATTTGTTCACTCATGCAATGTTTAAAGCTTTATTATTCCTTGGTGCAGGCGCTGTAATTCATGCAGTTCATGCCAATGATATGCGCGAAATGGGTGGTTTAAGAAAACATATAAAATGGACACACTGGACTTTTCTTATAGCTTGCCTTACTATTGCCGGTATTCCGGGATTGTCGGCATTTTTCAGTAAAGATGAAATTCTTACCGCTGCATACCATAACAATCAGTTGATTTTCTTTGTTCAGCTATTTGTTGCTGGCTTAACAGCATTTTATATGTTCCGCCTTTATTATAATATCTTCTGGGGCAAAGATACTCATTACCATCACGAACCACATGAATGTGAATGGACAATGAGGTTTCCACTTGTATTTCTTGCAGTAGCATCAATCTTTGCAGGATATTTACCATTCCATGAGCTTGTCACTTCGGACGGTAAAGGTTTTGAAGCACATCTGAACTGGATTGTTGCCGGTTCCTCAATAGCAGTTGGGCTCATCGGAATTTTAATTGCTACTGTTATGTATATGAAGCCGAATACCTTGCCTGACAAAGTTTCGTCTTCATTTAAGTTCTTTTACAAATGGGCTTACAATAAGTTTTATATGGATGAGCTTTATTTGTTTGTAACCAAGAAAATCATCTTCAGATATATTTCCAGACCTGTAGCATGGTTTGACCGCCATATTGTTGATGGTACAATGAATGGAATTGCCTGGGTTACTAATTCAACTTCGGTTAGTATAAAAGGATTACAGTCAGGTCAGCTTCAGAAATACGGCTTTGTATTTATTTCAGGAGTTCTGATTTTAGTATTGGTGTTTATTTATTTATGGACTTAAAAATTAGTATAAGATGGATATTTTAACCTTATTTGTTGTTGTACCTGTTTTGACTATTATTGGAATCCTTTTCACTAAGGATTTCAAAGGGGCAAGAGTTGTGTCGGCTGTAGGAATGTCGTTGCAACTTATTATGGCAGGATTTCTAATCTATTTGTACTTTGCAGAAAGAGGCGCAGGCAATACAGCACAGATGCTGTTCGTTGTTGATTATCTGTGGTTCCCAAGCTTGAATATTCATTATGCTGTAGGTGTTGATGGCATTTCGGTGGCGATGATAGGTCTTACCTCAGTTGTCGTATTTACAGGGATATTTGCTTCATGGCAGGTTGAATATCTTTCCCGTGAATTCTTTATTTCGCTAATACTTTTATCCACCGGTGTTTTTGGCTTCTTTATCTCACTCGATTTGTTTACTCAGTTCCTGTTTTATGAAGTAGCAGTTATCCCGATGTATTTATTAATTGGTATTTGGGGAAGCGGACCTAAAGAATACTCGGCAATGAAGCTGACTCTTATGCTGATGGGCGGTTCTGCATTATTACTTCTTGGATTGTTAGGAATATATTTTAACTCAAATCCTGGTGGCGGAATGTTATCATTCAACTTTATCGAAATTTCTAAAGTACATATCCCATTAGAAGCACAGCGGTTCTTCTTCCCATTTGCCTTTGTTGGCTTTGGAATACTTGGCGCTTTATTTCCATTCCATACATGGTCACCCGATGGTCATGCTTCAGCTCCAACAGCTGTATCAATGCTTCATGCTGGCGTTTTAATGAAACTTGGCGGATATGGTTGCTTTAGGGTTGCTATGTTCCTTATGCCTGAAGCTGCAAGTGAAATGGCTTGGATATTTTTAATTCTTACTACAATCAGTGTTGTTTACGGTGCATTTGGGGCAATCTACCAAAAAGACCTTAAATATATCAATGCATATTCATCGGTATCTCACTGCGGGCTTGTACTCTTCGCAATACTTATGATGAATAAAACAGCAATGGATGGTGCCATTCTTCAGATGATATCACACGGACTTATGACAGCACTCTTCTTTGCTTTGATTGGAATGATTTACGGAAGAACTCATACAAGAATTATTACCGAAATGGGCGGTCTTATGAAAGTAATACCTTTCCTTGCAGTATGTTATGTAATTGCAGGGCTTGCATCTTTGGGACTTCCTGGATTAAGCGGATTTGTGGCAGAAATGACAATATTTGTCGGATCGTTCCAGCATCCTGATATTTTCCATAGGGTAATTACAATTATTGCCTGTTCTTCAATCGTAATAACTGCTGTATATATTTTGCGTGTTGTTGGTATATTGTTGTTTGGACCATTGAGAAATAGCGATTTCCTGAAATTTAAAGACGGATTATGGTTTGAAAGATTAAGCGTAGGTACTTTAATTGCCGCCGTTGCTGCAATAGGTATCGCACCTCTTTGGTTATCAAACATGATTGGGGATAGCTTGGCTCCGATAATTGAAAAAATATCATCTGTTAATTTATTTTAATAAAAATTAAGATCTGTAAAAGAGAATATTATGAGCTTTGAAAGTTTTTTATTAATGCGACATGAAATTGTACTGACGATAGTAACTATGTTCCTTTTGTTGGTAGAATTGCTTACTTCAGATAAAAATAAGACCTATATCAGACCGTTAACACTGATTTTATTTCTGGGGGTAACAATTATTGGCTTTTTGCCTGCACCTGAAGGTAAAATGTTTGGTGGGATGTACATTACATCTAATCTTCATGTATTGGTCAAAAATATCCTTAATATTGGTGTTCTTCTGATTTTATTTCAGGTGAATAAATGGCTTGATATTGAAGAAAATAAACATAAAATCAGCGAGTTTTATATCATTTTATTATCGACTTTAATTGGTATGAATTTCATGATTTCTTCAGGTGATTTCCTTATGTTCTACCTCGGACTCGAACTTGCAACAATACCGGTTGCTGCTCTTGCTGCTTATGAACTTTTTAACAACAAATCTGCAGAAGCAGGGATAAAACTTTTATTTTCATCTGCACTATCTTCGGGAATAATGCTCTATGGTATTTCAATGTTATATGGTACAACAGGCTCAATATATTTTGATCAGGTAACACTTGGAATTGATGGCTCACCATTACAGATTCTTGCTTTCATTTTCTTTGCTGCAGGAATGTTCTTTAAAATGTCAATTGTTCCTTTTCATTTATGGACAGCTGATGTTTATGAAGGTTCGCCTGTTGCAGTTACAACTTATCTTTCTGTGATCTCAAAAGGTGCTGCAGCTTTCATTTTTATGATAACGCTTTTTACCGTATTCAGACCAATAATAGAAAAATGGCAGGATATAATTTGGGTAGTAGCTCTTCTTACAATGACTTTAGGTAATCTTTTCGCAATGAGACAAAACAACATGAAAAGATTTCTTGCTTTCTCTTCAATTTCTCAGGCAGGTTTTATTCTGCTTGGTATTATTGGTGGAAATGCACTTGGAATGACCTCGGTTGTTTATTATATTCTTGTCTACATTTTTTCAAATGTAGGAGCTTTCTCGGTAATTGCAGCTATTTCAAATGCTACCGGTAAAGAAAACATGGATGATTACGATGGTTTGTATCATACCAACCCGAAATTAAGTCTGCTGATGACACTTTCATTATTCTCACTTGCGGGAATTCCGCCTTTTGCAGGTTTCTTCGGAAAATTCTTTTTGTTTTCAGCTGCTGCTGAACAGGGATTTTATATTCTAGTCTTTTTAGCATTACTTAATACAATAATTTCATTATATTATTATTTGTTAGTTGTAAAAGCGATGTGGATAAATAAAAACGACAACCCTATTCAAACCTTTAAAAGTGACTGGGCTACTCGCATTGGCTTGATATTATGTGCAATAGGTATTTTTGCTATAGGATTTGCTAGTCCGATATTCGAATATATAAGAAGCTTGGCATTCGGCGCATAGTTAAAATAGAAAATATGAGTAAAAAGCATAACGTAATTACTAGTTGACAATTTAACTTAATTGACTTATAAACTAATCAACAATTCTTAATTAAACAAATCTTAATTCAATAATAATAAATGTCAATAAAAAAAGGAAAACATACGGTATCTGAAATAGACGGAGTTCGTTGCACTATTGTCGAAACTGATGCATCGTCTGATAGAATGGAATTTCTTAAAGAACTTCTTGAATTCAACGGCTTTGTTGTTAAAGTTTCAGAAAACAAAGGTGCTGACCCTGTTAATTACACAATAGGAGTTACTGATCTTGTTTTTAACCCTACAATCGCTGTTTATGAGAGAGTATTAAAAACCAAGGATGGGCATAGGGTTTCACCTGCTTATTGGGAACAGAAAACAACTATTTGTGATCCAAGATATTGGAGAGTTAGAAGAAAAATTTAAATTTATTAATACAGAATCACATGTCAGAATTTGAACCAAAAATTGTAGCTTTTGTATGTAACTGGTGTACTTATGCGGGCGCTGACCTCACTGGTACCAGCCGTATAAAGTATGCACCTAATGTTAAGATAATACGGTTCCCATGTACAGGACGTATTGATTTTATGCTTTTATCAAAGGCTTTTGCCAATGGCGCTGACGGTATAATCGTTTCGGGATGTCACCCTAATGATTGCCATTACTCATCTGGAAATTTCCATGCAAGAAGACGTTGGATGGTATTTAGAAAATTACTCGACTTTACCGGAGTTGATATCCGCAGAGTTAAATTCTCATGGGTTTCCGCTGCAGAAGGTGCTAAATGGGCTGAAGTGGTCAATCAGACAGTTGAAGATATCAGAAAACTGGGACCTTATGAAGCATACAAAAATGCTACTAACCTGGATTTTGAAAAGGAGGTAAACAATGGATAATCTCAGAAAAAAAGCAAAAGAACTGCTTGATGCAGGAACAGTTAAAGTTATTATTGGTTATGGAGAAGGTACAGCCGGTAGAGCTAGAGCAATATTCGTTACCAAACCGGAAAATACCGATAAATTAATATACAATGATAATTGTCTGAATAATCTTGCTGTTTATCTTACAAAACACGAAGTTAAGCACTTGGGGAAAATGGCAATTGTGGCTACACTTCCTGTTATGAGAAGTATATTACAGATAGCTTCGGAAAAACAGATTAACGACGGCGATATTGTAGTCCTTGGCATTAATGCCGAAGGAAAATATCTGGAACTGGCAGATTTCAAAGCAATTGAGGATTATGTTAAAACTCAGCCAAGAGATATTAAACCGGAAGAAAAAGAAATGCTGGCTAAAATTGAAGCCATGACAATGGAAGAAAGATGGGCATTCTGGCAAAATGAATTTTCAAAATGCTTTAAATGCTATGCATGCCGCCAAACTTGTCCAATGTGTTTCTGTGTAAGATGCAATGTTGAAAATAATAACCCTCAATGGATTCCTGTTCCAGCTCACCAGCTGGGAAATATGGAATGGCACGTAATGAGAGCCATGCATCTGGCCGGACGTTGCATAAACTGCGGTGAATGTGCAAAAGCTTGTCCTGTTGATATTCCGTTGAATCTTTTAACTTATACCCTTATCGATCAGATAAAAGAAGAATTTGATTCAGAAGCAGGAATTAGCGCCGGTGCCGATTCAGTTCTG
>CAZELC010000094.1:0-9544 GCA_964512865.1 uncultured Bacteroidales bacterium | reverse complement strand
ATGATTAATATTTTATTTTTCCCAAGCAAAGAACGCAATAGGTCTGATGTTGCGTTTTCAAGTTTTGAACGTAGATCAGGTTCATCACCATTCCACCACAAAACATCTTTTTTTGTTTCAAATAATTGATGAATCAAGGTTGTTTTTCCCGTTTGTCTTGGGCCAAACAATATTATTGCTTTGGAATCAGTTAGCCGTTTTTGAATATTTTTTTCAATAATTCGGTTTATCATGATTAATATTTTTAACAAATATACAACATTTTGCGAAAGCAATCGCAAAAAAAAGCAACAATTTGCGAATATAATCGCAAAAAGTAGAATATTTACATCAAAAAAATTGGCAAATATAAGCTATGCTATTATTTCATCCAGCGCTTTAAGCCTTTGCAGTAATGTGGGATGTGAGTAATTGAAGAAAACATATAAAGGATGCGGACGAAGATTGCTTAGACTATTAACTGATAGTTTCTTCAATGCAAGTTTTAAGCTTTCCGGATTATAGTTTTCACCTGCATATCTATCGGCTTCGTACTCATGTTTGCGTGATAAGATATTCATGAACAAACCAAGAATCAGTGAAATAGGACTATACAATAGTGCAAAAGCAAGAATACCTAAATGAAAACTTTGAATATCGCTTCCAAGAGCTTTTGCAAGTTCGGGATAACTAATAAATATTGAAAGTATAAAAAGCATTGCGCCAGTTTCAACAATTCCAATTATCATTGATGAAACTGTGTGTTTCTTTTTGTAATGCCCAATCTCATGTGCTAAAACAGCTACTAATTCTTCCTTTGTATGATCTGCAATCAATGTGTCATAGAGTACAATACGCTTTTTCGGACCAAGACCGGTAAAATATGCATTTGCTTTTTTCGACCTTTTTGAGCCATCAATAACATAAATATTGTTTAGTTTGAACTTTACTTTTTTTGCAAATTTTTCAATTTCATCTCTTAATTCTCCAGGTTCAAGTGGTTTTTGTTTGTTGAATAAGGGAACAATAAGATTAGAATAGAACATTGTCATGAATAACATAAAAAAGCTTATTGCAGCCCAGGCAAATAACCAGAAGTATTCACCGGTATTCAGATAAATCCAGACAATGCCGGCCAACAACAAACCTCCTATTAAAAGTCCTATTAACCATCCTTTTATCTTGTCAAGAATAAAAGTTTTTATTGTTGTCGTATTGAAACCGAACTTCTTTTCAATGTTAAATGTAAAGTAAACCTCAAAAGGTGTTGATAATAAATCCGATGCAAATCCGATTACCCCAAAGAAAAGCAATGATAATAAAATCGGGTTTTCTGTAAACGATCTCAGAAAATTATCAATAATTCCAAAACCACCGCAGAAAAGCATAATAAGAATAAGTGCAAGTGAAAAAGTATCTGTTATAAGTGAAAATCTTGTTTTGACTTTTGTGTAATCTTGTGATTTCCGGTATTTTTCGGCATCGTAAATTCCTTCAAGTTCTTTAGGAAGTTCATTTGACCAAAGCTTGCTGTTTAGAAAATCAAGATATTGTTCGAGAATAAAATTAAATAATGTTATTCCTAATATTATAAAGAAAAAAGAATTCATATATTTACACTGCCTTTGCGGTAATTTTTATAAAATTGTTTTTGTATTGAAAGCCCTGTGTTAAAGGCTTCATTTGCAAAATTAGCAAAGAAACTGAGTAAAGTTTAAAAAAATAAAAAATGAATAAAAAAAACCACTGGTTTGTAACTATCCCTGCAGCAATACTGGCATTATTTCTTGCATGGTATTTTTCAACCATTCTAGTTTATGTTTTTTTGGCAGCAATTCTGTCATTATTTGGAAAACCTTTGGTTAGATTGCTTGATAAGGTAAAAATCGGCAAGTTTCGATTACCCAGAGTGTTCAATGCTTTTTTAACCCTGGCTGTGATGTACGGAATTATTTTCGGAGTATTTATTCTTGTTATTCCTTTGCTTTTTTCCCAGGCTTCATTTATTAATGATCTTGATGTAAAATCAATAAGCGCCGGTCTTAGTGAACCTATAAACAATATTCAGAATCTGCTGGTTAAGTATAATTTAATGGATTCAAATACCAGCCTGATTGATATTGCTGCAAAGAAAATTGTATCTGTTCTCAGTATTACCAGCGTTACTAATATTGTTGAAACCTCAGTGGATATTTTTGGTAATATCTTTATTGCAATTTTTGCTGTTGGTTTTATAACTTTTTTCTTTCTTAAACAAGAGAGAATGTTGTTGGATATAATAATGCTATTGTCACCTGAGCATTATCAAACTGAAATTAAACATATCTACTTCAAAATAATTTACCTTCTTTCGAGATATTTTAGAGGTTTATTAATTGATTTGACAATAGTTATGACATTAATATCAATTGGAATGTTCTTTCTGGGTTTAAAGAATGCTCTGATGATAGGAATTTTTGCAGGTTTGATGAATATTATACCTTATGTTGGACCAATTATAGGGGCAATTATTGCTGTATTACTGGCTGTAAGTGGAAATCTTAATGCTGATTTTAGCACTGTAATCTTTCCTATGATATTGAAAATATGCGGCATATTGGCAATAATTAATATGCTTGATGCTTTTATTTTTCAACCTACGATATATTCAAATAGTGTTAAAGCTCACCCATTGGAGATATTTTTAGTTATTATGATTGCAGGAAGCCTGGCAGGAATACTGGGAATGATTCTAGCAATTCCATCATATACCGTTATTAGAATTATCGCAAAAGAGTTTTTGAATAAATCAAGATTCGTTCAAAAAATAACCGAAAAAATATAATAAATTATGATTACAGATGATTTAAAATCAAACACTTCTGACCTTATCGGAAATTTAAAAAATTATATAAATATCAGGTCTGCTTTACTTCGCTGCTCTCTGTATGAAGGTTTTTCAAGAATACTTGCAGATGCAATTACTATGATTCTGGTCTTTGCAATGGTAATGATTATGATGGTTTTTGGTTCACTTGCACTTGCCGTTTGGTTAAAAGATGTTTTTGGAAGCTATATACCGGCTTTTTTGATAATTGCAGGTTTCTATTTTTTGCTTTGTTTGATTTTAATTCTTTTTAAAGAAAAGATAGTTCTTAATCCTCTGATTCGCAAAATCAGCGTTCTTGAGAAAGAAGAAGAATATCCTGTAGAAGGAATGAAACTGGCGGATATAAAAAACGTTAGCGATTTGAATGTATTTAAAAGCAAGCTTAAAACAGAGGCAAGAATAACTGAGCATAAAATTCAATCTGATTACTATGAGCTTATCGGTTTCTTTTCATTTAAAAATATTAAAAAGCAAGTTACCGGTTATTTGCTGGAGCTTTCTGAATCAATGCTTTTTAAGCTTGGCAAACAGATATTTGATTTTATAATAGATAAGTTTTCAAAAAGAAAAGATAAAAAGGATAATCAGGAAAGTGAAGATTAGACACTGGAAAATTATTAGACTTGGTAATGATTATGTTCCTATAAATATTGATTTGAAATGGAAGACAAAAAAGTGGAACCCGGCATAATTTATCAGAACCTTCTAAATACTATTTCTGAAACGTATGTTCATGGCTATCAAAAGGCTGTTAGAGCTGTCAATATTAGTATGGTAGAAACCTACTGGGATATTGGGCGATATATTGTTGATTTTGAGCAGGGTGGGGCTCCTAAAGCAAAATATGGAAAAGCACTGTTGGAAAACCTTTCAAAAGACTTGACACTATTACATGGGAAAGGGTTTAGTGTTAGTAATGTATATATGATGAGGCAGTTTTTTATCATATATCCAAATTTCCAGACAATGTCTGGAAAATTTGATAAATTGACATGGTCACATTTTTGCGAACTCATACCTATTGATAATCAATTAGAAAGAGAGTTTTATCAGATTCAATGTCAAATTGAAAATTGGAATATACGGGAGTTGAAACGTCAGAAAAAAGCAGGATTGTTTCTCAGATTAGCAGCATCCAAAGACAAGAAAGGAATTTTACAATTATCCAGGAGCGGACAAACTATACAAAAGCCAGCCGATATAATAAGAGAACCATATATTCTTGAATTTCTAAAGATACCTGAACCTTATCATTTAAGCGAAACCCAACTAGAAAAGCGATTGATTGATAATTTGCAAACATTCTTGCTTGAAATGGGAAAAGGATTCGCGTTTATTGGAAGGCAATATAGGATTACATTAGGTAATACTCATTATTATGTTGACTTGGTTTTTTATCACCGAATACTTAAATGCTTTGTATTGATTGATTTAAAAAAAGACAAAGTTGGTTACGAGGATGTCGGGCAAATGAACATGTATCTTGGATATTTCGAAAAAGAAGAAAACATAAAAGGAGATAATCCACCAATAGGTATAGTATTAGCAAAAGAAAAAGATGATCTGCTTGTACAATACGCAATGCATAATATTTCATCACAACTTTTCGTAAACAAATACCAGCTTTACTTACCCGATAAAGAAGATCTTCGGCGCTTAATTGAAAAACAATTGCATGAAGATTTTGAATAGAAATTTTTAGAATATATGGATCTTTGGGCATCGAACACTTAAGTAACTTCATGAAAAACCAACTTCAAATAATAAAAAGTCTTTCATTAAAAAAAATCATTAACTATTTTTGGTTGGTTTTTAGTTATCGGATTTCAATACTGCTTAAAAAATCTTTCCATAAAGGAAATCCAGCCTTTCTTACCATTGAACCAACAAATATTTGCAATTTAAAATGTCCTGAATGTCCTTCCGGTTCGGATATTTTAACAAGACCAAAAGGGAAAATGGATTTAGCCCTTTTTAAAAAAATAATTTCAGAAAACTATAAAACCCTGATTTATTTAAACTTATACTTTCAGGGAGAACCTTTTCTAAATAGCGAATTATTTAAAATGATAAGCTTTGCAAAAGAAAAGGTAATATATACTGAGATTTCGACAAACGGGCATTTTCTTGATGAAGATAACTGTACGAAAATAATAAAATCCGGTCTTGACAGCATTATTATCTCATTGGACGGGCTTGATAAGGAAACGTATGATAAATATCGCAAAAATGGTGATTTTGACAAAGTTACTACAGGTATAAATAATCTTGTTAAAATAAAAAATAAGCTTAATAGCAAATTGCCTTATATAAAATTACAATTCCTGGTTTTAAAGCATAATGAGCATCAGATTAAGAAATTGAAAACTACCTTTAAAAAACTAAAAGCTGATAAATTAATAATTAAATCTGCTCAGATTTACAACTTTGAAAATGCGATAGATATATTACCTGTAAATAGTAAATTTTCACGTTATAAATTTGATAAAGGTGGAAAATTCGTAATTAAGTATAAACTTAAAAACAAATGTTTTAAAATATGGAGTTCGTGCGTAATTACCTGGGATGGAATTATAGTTCCGTGCTGTTTTGACAAAAATGCTGACTTCAAACTTGGTGATATTTACCAAAATTCACTTTCCTCCGTGTGGAAAAGCAGTACATTTAATGATTTCAGATTAAAGCTTCTTGAAAACAGAAGAGAAATTGATATATGCCGTAATTGCTCCGAGTAGTTTATTTTTTGCCAGAGTTGTATATCTCTGAAAGTTTCTGTGCTGCAGAATAAGAAGTAATCTTGTTTTCCATCAGCTCTTTCTCAATTAGGGAAATTTCTTTTTTTACTTTTTCGTTATTATAAAATTCCAGGATAAGACTTTCATTTATTGTCTGATACATCCTTTGTTTTGATTGTTCAAGGCGTTTATGCTCAAAAAATCCATTGTTTTTTGTGTGATTTGAATATTCAAAAATAATATCCCAAATTTCCGGAATTCCTGTTCGTTCGGCGGCAGAACATAATTGAACAACAGGCGACCAGCCGGAATCGTTTGGAGGAAAAAGATGCAATGCATTTTCATATTGAGAGCGGGCAAGCTTGGCTTTATTAATATTATGACCATCTGCTTTATTTATAACTATTGTATCCGCCATTTCCATTATTCCACGTTTTATTCCCTGCAACTCATCACCGGCACCTGCCAGCATCAGTAAAAGGAAAAAATCTGTCATTGAGTGGACCGCAATTTCTGATTGACCAACACCGACTGTTTCTATGAAGATTATGTCAAATCCTGCTGCTTCACAAAGAACAATAGTTTCCCATGTTTTTCTGGCAACACCACCTAATGTTCCGGCAGAAGGCGAGGGGCGGATAAATGCATTTTTATCGACAGCAAGTTCCTCCATTCTTGTTTTATCACCGAGAATACTCCCTTTTGAGCGGCTACTGCTCGGGTCAATTGCTAAAACTGCAACTTTGTGACCTTTATGAGTGAGATAAGTTCCCATAGCTTCAATAAAAGTACTTTTTCCAACACCCGGAACTCCGGTAATTCCTATTCTGATGGAATTGCCTGAATATGGCAGACATTTTTCAATTATTTTTTGTGAAATTACCTGATGTTCATATAAAGAGCTCTCAATTAATGTGATAGCCTTACTGAGTATTGTTCTGTTACCTGTCGAAATACCATGAAAATAATCTTCTTCTGTAAGTTCCTTTATCTTTTTCTTCATAAAGGCATTTACAGCTGCATTATTAACTGCCTGAGGCTGATCTATTCCTGATTGAACAAACATTGCCGTATCGGGGCAATCATGGTATTTCTTCTTTTTCATGATTATTTTATCAAACCAAGACCTTCAGTTGCAGATGCATCATTTGGACGTATCATCAAAGCCTTGTTAAACAATACTTTTGCTTCGCGAAGTTTGCCAAGTTTAAAATTTGTCCATGCAAAAATAATAACAGAATCATAATCAAAGGGATAAAGGTTAACTACCTTTTCAAAATGACCAAAAGCATTAGTATAATCCTTTTTCCCATAAAATATATTTCCCAATTTATAATTTGCAGTTGTGTTATTTGGGTCAATTTTTAAAATTTCTTCATATTGAGTTTGAACCTGTTGCCAGTTTCCAAGAGCAGCAGCAGGGTAAGTAAGTCCAAATTTTGCTTCAATTGCATAAGGCATGAGATTAACTGCTTTCTGATAGTATGCTATTGACTCTGTAAATAAACCCGACATATAAGTAAGCCATCCCAGGCGCAGATTAATTTCATAAGACTTATCGTCATAAACTTTTTTCATTTCTTCAACAGCCTTTTGATATTCTCCCTTGGTTTCGTTGGTATAGCTGTTTGAAAAAGCTGTTTGTATTGCCACATAATCCTGTGAAAATGATGAAAATGAAGATATTACAAATACCGATAGAAATAAATGTTTGATTGATTTTTTTAAATTTTCCATTTGATACCTCCTATTAAAGAATTGTTTTGATATTTTAAAATTGTTGAAGTATAATTAATTGAATTAGTGTATTTTAACATGTAAGTCTCAATTTCTGAAAACCCATAAGACAAAGATATATCAATGTGCTTCGAAATTACATATAATAATGAAATGTCAAATTTATTATTTATTTTATCTGTTGTATTGTAAACTACAAACGCATTTTTATCGCTGAAATTTGCCAGATTTCCAAAGGTAAATGAAGTTGTTGCCCATAGGTTTTTATAAAGCTTTCCACCAATAGTTTCGCTTATTATAATTCTTTTTTCAGAGTTTGGATTACTCATAAACATACTTCGGAAACCTTTCCCCTGAAAAAATGCGCTTATACCTGTAAAGGAATACAAATTCAGATTTCCCAGTGGGAAAATTCCAAAATTTAGACCTGCCTGAGATTGGTACTGATTATTAAGGTTTGAAAAATTTAATAAAATAGATGATGAAAATATTGAAAAATCCTTGCTAATAGCAAGAGAACCAACATAGTTATTCAGCATTATCGTTTTTTCAGGGAATATCCATTTTGGTGGCATTGATGACGCATCCAAACTGGGATAAAAAGTTGTACTGCTTACATTTATATAGTGAAACGCCGGAATAATATTAATTTTATTTTTAATATTAATTATGCCTTTAAGATAGTACTCGTTTTGAATCAAATGGTATTCATCAGTTTTTACAATATTTGTTTTTACTGACTTAAGTTTTGTAAAATTAATATAATTATAACCATGGTAAAGTGTTATATTCTTACCTATTCTGTGCTGTAGCCCAAGATGAAAGTAAATCTCATTTCCAAAAAGGTCGGTTTCAGATCTGAAACTAGTATCCGGCAAATTACCTCTTCTGTTTATAAACTTTTCAGAGTTCTTTTTAAAATTATTACTTAAAACATAACCGCCTTCGAAATAAACGCTTTCAAATACTTTCATTTTTTTTGCCGACATTAAAACAGAATCAGGATTTTGGCTGCTGTTGATTGTATAATTTGTTTCATTTTGAAAACTTTCTTTACTATGTTCAGGATTAAGAATAATCCTTTGAAACTGATTATCAGTAAACTTTTTAGAAATAACTTTTGCGTCAGGATATCTGTTGCTGAAAATGTATGAATAGTACAATATTTCAACGAGATTTGAGTCTAAAGAGTTAAATTTTCTTGCTTTTTCAAATTGTCTGATAGCTTTTATATACTTTCCCTTGTTATAATAAGCAATGCCTAACCGATAACGCAAATAATAATAATCAATATTGTTTTTTATACCTGATTTACCTACAATTATCAACGAATCCCATTTTTGTTGCAAATACAAATCATAAGTTTTTGTGTCAATATATTTAAAATCAGGTTTTTGAGCATTTGCAGCAAAAAAAGAAATTGTAAAAAGGAAAAATATATAAATTTGCTTATTCATCAGTGTTTTCACTATTTTTAAGATGAAAAATCCTGTTTTTTTCCTGTATTGTGATTTTTTCAACTTTATCCTTATTAATAAGAATATCAAATTCTAATTTTCTTGTAAGCTTTCCAAAAATTTTTATCTCAGTATGTGATTTAAGTTTTATTGTACTTGAAGAAAGATCATCAGATTTACTTATATAATTTAAATTATAACCTGATTTTATGAACATAAAAAACGGTGCAATAAAATCCTGTAATACTAAAAGGTACTTATTGTTAAGGTCGCTGACCGGAAATTTGTCTGTTATTTCCAAATCTTTATAATAGCCAAACAAAATTTTATAACATGCCAGATAGAAATAGAACAGGTATGACTTTTTACTACCGTTATAACTGGTAAAATAAATCATATTTTCGTCAGTTTTAAAGTAAATGCTTGATTTTGAGTCTTTACACCAGATATAAGTGCTGTTATATATATCAATGCAAATTTCCCATCTGAGGGTTTTTATTTCATTACCTGATTGGTCTGTTACGATAAACTGTAATGTTTGGCCCGGAATTAATTTAAAAGATTTAACGAGCGAGTTGTTTTTTTCAATCTGAGAAACCCGGTTGTTTTGTTCTGGTATGCTGAATGACATCAATTTAAAGTTATCGTTATCCTTTAAAATATAATGAGAAATAGGATAATCAATTGTTTTTGAACCTATAAATGGTGTAGCCTGTATTTGAAAGTGAACATGTGGTTTTGGTGAACGCCCTGAGCTGCCACAATGG
>CAZELC010000093.1:0-9611 GCA_964512865.1 uncultured Bacteroidales bacterium | reverse complement strand
GATAAGCACTTCAGTAGCGCCTATGCCATATTTTGCAATTGAAGCATCGAAATACTCAAGGTTTTCGTATTCTTTAAGGACATTGTTAATTTCATGCTTCAGGACACCAGCGCCAACTCCATGAATGAAAACTACTTTTTTCAAACCCTCTTTAATGGCAGATTCGAGGCAGCGGGAAAAATAATCAAGTTGGATTTTCAATTTTTCGGAGCTGTTTAGCTTTGACTCATCATCAACCAAAGAATAAAGATGTAAATCTACCTCGGCAGATTCATCATCAGTTTTATGTTTTAATATCAGAGATTCAGACTTTAAAATATTTGCCTTAATCATTTCTTTGTCGACTTTTATTTCACTTGCAGAATTTTCAAGAACAAAAAGCTCTACGATTATAGCTTTCTGATTAACCAACTTGTTATAGAAGTAGTTATCTTCCTTTAGGAATTTGGCAGGCTTGATTCTAAAGTTTCTGTCAACAGGTGAAATAATAAAATCATTATTATCTTTATGAAAGAGAAATTGTATATCTCCTTCGCACCAGTCAAGAATTTCAGACGGATCAACAGAGCCGATGACAATTTTAGAAAAAGGTGTAACTGAACCAAAGTCAATTCCATCAAACCCATTATTCTTTTTTAGAAACAGGTTATAAAGAATCTGAAATTCAGTATTGTTAATAAGAGCGATGTCGACATAGCCGGTAATAACCATCCGCTGGTCATGAGGTACAAATGCTAAATATAAACCTGGAGCAAATTCTTTTTTTGAGAAGTTCTTTGTCAGTGCCGTAATTCTACCATCGTTATCATCTTCATCAACTGCTTTATGATTTGGGATTTCTGTATTTACAGTAAAGTCCTCATCGAATCTTTTCTGATAAGCATTTCCTTCATCCATCCTGACAAGGTTTTTAATCAATGTAGGAACTTCAAAACCATCTTCAATTGCTACACTGACCATTGTTGGTCCAAGAATTTTTGTTATAATGCCACCACCCTTTTCGTTAAGAAATTTTACTTTGTCGCCGAGATTGAATTTCATTATATCAATAGATTAATTGTTTTGATATTATTGCAATTTCATGAGATATTTGGGCTAAAGCCCACATTTATGTATGTATAATAGCCTCGACATAAATGTCGAGGCTATGTATTAGTTAAGACCAAATTTAATAATTTTTACAAATCCTGATAATATACCAAGACAGTTAATTATTGCTTTGTAAACTTTTTGGTAATTGTATTATCACCAAAATCAAATTGAATTAAATAAATACCTTTTGGAAATCCGCTTATATCTATTTCATTATCATTAATTTCATTATTTCTAAATACAATTTCGCCAATATTATTATAGATAATAATACTTTTAATTCCGCTAAACTCTGAGCTATTGAAATTAATAATATTTTTAGCCGGATTTGGATAAAGTTTCAGTTTCGTTGAAATACGCTTTGACTGAGAGATTCCGGCATGAGAGGTATCAACATAAAAATCATAATATTTGATATTATAGTTATTACCGCCACCGCCGGATGATTTTTGGACATAAAGAACAGGCGCTTTTTGTCCAGTTGTCAGCCATTTGTACTCAGTTTCGGTTCGGTTAAAATGCAATCCAAAACTATACTGACTTATATAGATAGTGTCATAAATTTTAATAACTGACTTAACTCTGACAACCTGAAAGGTATCATGCGGAAGAATTAATGTTCCCCATCCATCAATTTTATTTACTCTGTTTCGGCGTTCGCCGTAGTAACCCAGGCTTGGAATATTTGCGCTCATGTTTGCAATTCCGGAGTCAGATCTACCGGGAGTAATTGGGAATCTGTATATTAATTCAGTAGGATTATAAATCATGGGGATTGCAGTGCTGTTTATTGTCATGCCAATTCCTGTCTGAGTATATTTTTCGTTTGTATTTTTAAAAAAACCATAGACATTTGTTATTGATATTCCCGGTGGTGAGAATCCCATGCTTTGTTTAGCAGCCACGGTAGATAGTCTTTGCTGATCGAGAGGATCGTTATAAGCTACATTATAAAGAATAGGAGTTGAAAGAACAGTCACAAATGTATCAACTACAGTATCATGCGCATTAAGACTGGAAAAATTCCAGGTATAACCCATTCCAGTGAGTGCAGGGTTAATATTGTTAATATTTGTTGTGTGCTTTCTGATAATAGTATCGCCCGGTGAAGGCATATCAGCACTAGTAACAAGAACATAAGGCGGAACAAAATTATCAAGGTATTTTATTGAAGTGTATCCGAGTGTTCCGCTTACTATTTTTATTGTCAGAACGGGTTCTTTAAATCCCGGGTTCCAGTAATTGTATTCTGTTTCGGTATGATTTGTCGTAATGCCCCAGGGAACTATATTTTGTTTGAAAGTATCAGTAACATTAATTACTGACTTCACTCTAACGACATCAAATATCTGATTTGGCAATTGCAGTTCACCCCATCCATCCACATAGTTAATTCTTTTTCTGTACTCACCGAAATATCCAAAACCGGGAATAGTGTCACCCATAAACACATTACTGGTATCAGATGTTCCATAAGTTAATGGAAGGGAATATATTTTTTCTTCATTTGTGAAAGGAAAAGGAATATTGGTTCCATTAATTTTCGCAGCTGTACCAACCTGCACATAACTGTTTTGCTTTAGCTTAAAAAAGTTATAATTATCTGAAGTTGAGATGTATTGCAATGAGCTAAAAAACTCTTCGGCTATTGCAACAGTTGCTTTATGAACAGAATCTGACGAATTGTCAAACACTGCGGAATAAATTGCAGGTGTTGAGCTTACCGAAATAAATGAATCTTTAATATTTCCCGTTGATTGAAAATCGATATAGCTCCATGAGTAATTTGAGCCTGTCAGAGATAAATCAATACTTTGCAGGTTACTGGTACTCTTTCTGGTAAGGGTATCGCCGGGAATAGGCATATTAACAGTATTGATTATAACCTGAGCATTTAAAACTCCGGCTATTCCAATATAAAGCAATGTAAAAAACAATAATCTTTTCATAAAAATAATTTGAACAAAAATAACGAATTGACTGATATAAAAAAACTTCTACAAAAACTTTTCAATATGCGATATGGCATTATTTATTCTTTTTTCACCCAAACCTGAAATCAGAACATAAGGTAATGCTCTTAAATTCATTTCATTTAAATACATTTTCATAAGAAAATCTCTTTGTTCGGGATGTTCCCGTAGCTTATCAAATTCCCACGGCAGATCAATATCACAAAGGAGATAAAGGTCGTAATTTTGTTTATTGATATTATCAGTTATCCATTTATCACAAATGACATATTTTACTAATGACCATATCTTTGTGACTATTAATTCAGTATCGGAAAAAATCACTTTGTCAGCTTTTTTCTGCAGCTTTTTTCCCAAAGCAACCTGACCTTTTGCTATTTTGAGAATATCGTTTTGATTATAAGGTCTTTTAATATTATTCAAGTACTCTCTTGCATATTCAGGTACCCAAACAGTATTGTAGTGTTCTGCAAGTTTCTCTGCCAAAACAGATTTGCCTGTTGATTCAGGACCTGTTACAGCTATTCTGATAATATTTTTTTCATTTCTTTTTTCCATTCGGCAAGTCCAAAAGCTGCAAGTACAATAAAAATAAAATATAATATGGTGAAAGCATACAGCTCTTTATAAAAATAAATACCAACACAAACCGAATCGATAATTATCCACATTATCCAGTTTTCAGTTATTTTTTTTGCCATGGCATAAGTTGCAATTACGCCCCAAACAGCAACAAAAGAGTCAATATAAGGCAAGGCGGCATCAGTATATTTCGAAAACAGCCATCCAACAATTACAAAACCTAAAACACCTGTTATCAGCATGATAACAAATTCAACAATTCGTATATTTCTTACGGGAAGATTATTTTTAGAGGCTCCACCCCATATCCAATTATACCATCCGTAAATTGTCATCACCAAGTAGAAAATCTGCAAGGTAACATCTGCATAAAGCTTCGATGAAAAGAAAACAATTATTGAAAGTATGACATTAATTAAACCAACAGGCCAGCACCAGATTATCTGCTTAGTTGTAAGCCAAACACCGATAATTCCGAGGATTGCAGCAATTATCTCAATATAATTTTCAATAATCCAGCTCATTGTGAACCTTAAGAAAAAATAATTTAGTTTGACTATTATTTTTGAAGATTCGCATTTATTACTTTCATAACAAATACTGAATGTGGGAGCTCAAATGACTTCTTTATTTCTTTAGTAATTGTTCCCATAACTTCGTCATAATCACCAAAAATTTGTGTGCTCATTCCATTAGTTCTGACAACAAGCTTCTTATTTTGATTTAATCTCTCAATAAAATCCTTAATATGAGGAATAAACTCTTCATTTAAGGGATAATAGCTCATTTCTACTGATGTTTGCATAATGTTTTTTTTGTAAAAGTATGAAATTATTATATGTAAGATTAAACTGATTAAATTTTGTTTCAACAACAACTGTTTTATTCTGAATTATAGAATTATCTGATTTTTTTATAATTTTGTGTACATTATGAACTTAATATAGAGATTATGTATAATGCAGAGATTCACACTGAGCATGGTGTAATGAAAGTTAAATTTTATGAGAAAGACGCTCCAAACACGGTAGCAAATTTTGTCAAACTTGCGAAAAACGGTTTCTACAATGGTTTGATATTCCATAGGGTAATTCCTGATTTTGTTGTTCAGGCAGGTTGTCCGCACGGTAAAGGTTATGGTGGACCAGGTTACACAATTAAATGTGAACTTGACGGAGATAATCAGTACCACGACAGAGGAGTTTTGTCAATGGCACACGCAGGAAGAGATACCGGCGGCTCGCAGTTTTTTATTTGCCACAGCAGAAACAATACTTCTCACCTGGATCGCAATCATACCTGTTTTGGAAAAGTTTATGAAGGACTTGATGTTCTTGATAAAATTGAACAAGGAGATAAAATAATCAAAATAGAGATTTCAGAGGAATAATTCTTACTCGAACCTTGTAAGCTCTGAAAAGATTTTAAGTGCAAAATTGTCGGTCATTGATGATATATAATCAATGACCGCTGTTTTATAATCTCGTTCCAAAGAGATATTATAGATTATTTTATTGGCAAATTTAGACTCATTTCTGCCATCATTGTCGATATTGCTGTACTTATTCAGCCAGTAATTAAAAGATCCAATAAGTGACGGATAAATGGTTTCCATATCACGAAGATTCCTTTTAAGATCTTCCTTTTCACCAAATATAGATGTAAGCACATCGTAAGTTGATGTAATCACCAGGTCAGCATATTTATTGTAATGCTTGAGTCTTGGATGATTATAAATATTATGATAATTGAACTTTTTTACAGAGTTTATCAAATCGAGGTATTTATCTGAAAAAAGGATTCCGTCTTTGGGAGAGCTCATCTGACAAAGGTTATTGACAAAATCATGCATCAATACTGTATTGTTTATCTGGCTTACTTTAACTTTTTTTATTTTCTCGACAATGCTAATGAGTTCGGCAATCTGATCTTTACTCAGAATTTTGAGTGTCAGTGCATCTTCAATATCACGCCCCAGATAAGAGATTTTATCAGAAATTTTAACCACGCAAGCTTCCCATGTAAATGGAGAATATTCATTAGGTTTCTTTATTAAATTAAGGTCAATTGAATCATTTCTTGGGAATATTGCATTTTCGTTTACTTCACCGCAGTGAGATATAATTCCGTCACGAACGGCATAAGTAAGAGATAGATTTTTTTCTTTTCCTTCAGGATTAGGTAAGGTTTCAAGATCATCCACAAAATGAAGGCTGTTCTTCTCGTGCCAGAATTCTTCTTCCATTTCGTTTTTGGAGATTTTTCTCAATATTTGCTCTCCAAAATGCCCAAAAGGTGAATGTCCTAAATCATGCCCGATAGAAATGGCAGCAGTTAATTCAGTGTTAAGGCCAAGGAATTTTGCAATTGTATAACTTACAGATGCAACATGATTTACATGCTCAATACGTGTGCATACGTGATCGTTAGAAGTTGCATAAAACACCTGTGTTTTGTGCTTAAGTCTTCTGTATGCTTTTGAATGGAGTATCCGGTTATAATCTCTGGAGAACTGACTTCTGACTTCATCTTCTCTTTCATAAAGTACGTCAGCACGGGAAATTGAAGTGAGCCATTTTGAATTGCCTAAAATAACGGCTTCTTCACAAAATTTTCCATTTTCCATTAAGTAATTGTTTTAATACCCGAATTCTTTTCCAGTAATTTTATCTATAATGATTTTGAAAACCTTTACTTCATCCACCGAAGGTTTACCAAATTTGAAATCCCGTCCGGTATACTTATTCATAATCAGGTTAAGTGCCTTTACTTTTTCAGTGTAATCATCAATAAACTCTACTTTTCCAAAAGCCTGAACACTTCTATATTTCATCATATAACTGCATGCTACGTCAGGGTGTTGGAATCTAAGTTCATGACCTGTGCTGAAAACAACACATACATTATTATTTTTCTCAAGTATACTTATCTTTTTTCCCGAAGATGCAGAATGCAAAAATATGCAATTATCCTCGTAGCCGAAATTGAAAGGTAAAACATAAGGATGGTTTTCCTGATCAACCATTCCAATATAACACAGCTCTGATTTGCCGATTATTTCATCGATTTTCTTTTTGTCTTCAAATACTACTTTTCTTCTCATAATTTTAAAATAAAAAAGCTTTCAAAAATAAATTTCAATTTTGAAAGCCTTAATACAAAAATAATATTTTTTACTTAAGCAAAGTAATTATTCCTTGCTTTTCGTAGTTTACATTATCAAAACCTATGGCTTTAAATACATAATAGTAAACTCCCTGAGCACATTCTGTTTTCCCATTTTTTGTTCCATCCCATGAACCTCCGACAACATTCCATTCATAAACTTTTTCTCCCCAACGATTGAAAATCATCATGTTTTCAGTATTCAAACCTTCCGATTTAACAGAAAAAACATCATTTTGCCCATCACCATTAGGTGTAAATACATTTGGGATGAAAACATTTGAAGGTTGAATAACAATTACAATAAAAGTAACCAATTCTTCACAAAAATCAGGTGCACCAGTATTTACGTGTAACACAACCGTATAATTTCCATGAGTATTATAAACATGAACAGGATTTTGATCAGTTGAATGAGGTGTTCCATCACCAAAGTCCCAATCGAAATTTACACCTCCGGAGCCTGTAAAAGCAAAGCTGACAGTTGCAGGTGCAACTGCAGGGTTAGGCACTCCAATAGCAGAAGCACTAATCGGCGAGTTTGTGCCAATAATTGTATGTTCGGTTACTGTGCAGTTGTTTGAATCCTTAACTGTAACAGTATATGTTCCTACGCATAAATTAATAGTTTTATTTGCCTGAGTCGTACCACCACTCCAAAGGTATGAATACGGAGTTTTACCTCCTGCTGCAGATGCCGTGATTGAACCATTACAACTACCCGCACATCCTTCATTTAAAGCACTTAATAATACAGTTAAAGGTAAAGGCTGACTTATTGTAAAATTAACAACTACAGAGCAATTATTATTATCCGTTACTGTAACCGAATGGTTACCAGCGTTAAAACCACTTGCAAAATTAGTCGTGCTGGTTGAGCCCGCCCACACATAAGAATAATTCGTGACGCCCCCATTTGCACTAATAGTTGCCGTTCCAGTATTACCACCGTTACAAAGCACATTTGTCTTTGCTGTGATACTTGCAGTTAATTCTGACGGTTCGGTAATTATAACACTACCTGTGGCTGAACATCCTGCATTATCAGTAATAGTCACCTGATAATTACCGGCAGACATATTATTAGCTGTTTGCCCTGTTTGAGTAGGAGTTGTGCTCCAGCTGTAATTATAAGGTGATATTCCGTTAACAGGGTTAGTTATTGCCGAACCATTTGAACCATTAAAACATGAAACATTGTTCACAACTGTTGTGGTTGTCGAAATATTGCTGACAACTACCGGGATTGTAGTAACTGAAGACACACATCCATTTTTTGATACAGTAAGTGTCACATTATATGTTCCGGGTGAAGACCATGTTACCTGATGAGGTCCAATTCCTGTTCCCGGTGTAGCATTTCCTCCACTGAAGTTCCAGGTAAATGTTGCCATTGAATCGGCCGTACCGGTATAGGTAATTGTTGATGGATTTGTAGAACAAATCGGTGACACAACTGTAAATGATGAAGTTGGTATTGGGTTTACTTCAACCGTTCCGGTTACTGTAGAGGTACATCCGCTGACATTATCAATACCTGTAACGCTGTATGTAGTAGTAGCTGTCGGCGTGGCAACAGGGTTAGGGCAATTCGTACAAGACAAACCAGCAGTTGGTGACCATGAATAAGAAGTAGCCTGTGAGGCATTAAATTGTACACTCTCACCGGCACAAATAGTATCCTGAGTTGGAGTAACATTAAAAGTGAAGCTCCCATTGTAAGAAACCGTAACATTGTCAGTAACAGTTACATCAGCACCGGCACATACATCGTAAACAATTTTAGCGGTATATGTTGTAGTTTGGGTAGGGCAAACATTAACTGTTGCTCCTGTACCTATCTGTGTAGCGCCATCCCACCAAGTGATTGTATAGTTGGGTGTTCCTGAAGGAGTAAAACGCCATGCTTCATTTGTTGTTGACCATTGTGTTCCATTTCTACCTGGTGCTGTAAAGCCTGTTGTACCTGCAGCATCCTGAATTCCGACAATTGCTCTGCCTCCGTTCCATCCGGTACAAAGTGGTTTGTTTTGCATATAAACCTCTATAACGTTAGTACTCTCATAGAGAACAATTTGATGAGTAGCTTTTAAATAGTTACAGCTGCTGCTATACATGGCAACCTGATTCCAGCTGACCACAAAAGTACGACAAGGGTATGTGCCAAGTATTGCATAATACATAGTGCCCGAAACTGAAGGGTCAATATCATGATAAGGACCAAAAACAGAATTTACTGGAATACTGCTACTAGGGCATGTAACTGAATATGACCATGGACAATATCCACCTGCAGGTGTAGTTGTAAAAGACACCAATCCATTAGAGCCGGCGATCAATGAAGTATATGCTGTTCCAAAATAACAAAAGGTAAAAGGCAGATTAATCACTGAACTCCAAGTATCATCAATATTTACAAGTATCGGTGTTCCTGTATTATACGGATAAGGTGGAGCATACGGTATTGAAGAGCATGTATATGTTGTTGTCGCTCCGGTAGCTAATGCAGTAGCAGTTAGATTTGTGCAGTTGTTATTGCAATTTACCGTTTGGTTTGGACCAGCATCGATGCCAGGGCATCCGGGCTGAGAAAAGGACATGAAACTTATTAGAACAAGCCATGACAAAAAAACAAATGCTACCAGCTTCTTAATTTTCATAATTTTGTTTTTAGTAATTTATTTAACCCTACTGCAAATATACAACAATAATGTTGTTATGATTTCTACCCAATCTTGACACCATTTAAAATTAAATGGTTGCCCCTTCAATTATTTTTAAGAATATACTTTCTTCTTA
>CAZELC010000092.1:0-9613 GCA_964512865.1 uncultured Bacteroidales bacterium | reverse complement strand
TGTGTAAATAATCGAAATTAAGTACAATCTGATTATTTTCAATTTTTTGTGGGTAAACGTCAATAATATCTGATGAAATTTCACCGCCGGCAATTTCTTTTATCAGTAAAGAAGCTCTTTTAAGGGCATAAACTGTGATATTTGGATCGCAACCTCTTTCAAACCGGAAAGAAGCATCGGTTTTAAGGTTAAAATGCTTAGATGTTTTTCTAATTGTTGTAGGGTCAAAGTAAGCGCTTTCTATAAAAATATTCTTAGTTTCCTGGCTCACACCTGACCTTAAACCGCCAAATACTCCGGCAATGCACATACCTTCATTTTCATCACAAATCATGAGGTCTTCACCGGTAAGTTCTCTTTCAATTTCATCAAGAGTTATGAATTTTAAACCTTTAGGAAGTTTTTTTATTACTACTTTATTACCAGCAATTTTATCTGAATCAAAAATATGCAATGGCTGTCCGGTTTCGAAAAGAACAAAATTCGAAATATCAACAATATTATTTATCGACCTAACTCCAATTGAATCGAGCCTATTTTTTAGCCAATCGGGTGATTCTGTAACCTTTACATTTTTAATAACAATTCCTGAATAACGAGGGCAAGATAATGCATCTTCAACAATCACTTCAATATCAGATTCATTCTTTTCAACAGTAAACTTATCTGTTGAGGGAAGTAATATTTTTTTAAGTAAGTTTCCCTGACAGTTCATAACGGCAATTAAATCTCTTGCCACCCCAATATGCGATGTTGCGTCAGAGCGATTTGGGGTCAATCCTATTTCGAAGGTAAAGTCAGTTTCAATTTTCAGATAATCTTTTGCTTTAGTTCCAACGACAGCATCTGCCGGAAGCACCATAATTCCCTCATGTGATTTTCCTATTCCAAGCTCATCCTCGGCGCAAATCATTCCTTCAGATAATTCACCTCTTATTTTTGATTTTTGAATGATAAAATCGCCTTTTTCAGAATATATTTTTGTTCCAATTGTTGCAACAAAAACCTTTTGTCCTTCCGCAACATTCGGTGCACCACACACAATTGATAAAATATCTCCTGAGCCAATATCAACTTTTGTCAGACTTAATTTATCGGCATTTGGATGTTTTTCTTTACTTAACACATGACCAATAACGACACCTTCAAGGCCACCTTTTATTGTTTCATACTTCTCGAGGCCTTCAACTTCGAGTCCGCATCCGGTAAGCAGCTCTGACAATTCTTCCGGGGATTCAGTAAATTCAGCATATTGCTTAAGCCAGTTATATGAAATCTTCATAACAGAAATTTATTTTCTGCAAAATTAATGAAATTAAAGGATTAATAAATTAATTTGAGGATATTATTGCTAACTGATAACAGACCAATTTCTTGAGTATTTTTTCAAAGTTTGAAGATGCCGGTTTAACCTTTCATTTTGATTTTTTACAAGTTCGTGGTCATCATTAAGAATTTCAATTGCCAAATTTCTGGCATATTTTAATATTTGTTCATCTTTTACAATATCAGCTAGTCTTAGATCAACAATACCACTTTGTTGAAGTCCATCAATATCGCCGGGTCCACGTAATTTAAGGTCAGCTTCTGCTATTTTAAAACCGTCATTTGTTTCCACCATGGTATCAATTCTTTTTTTTGCCTCATTTGTAAGCTTTTTTCCTGTAAGTAAAATACAATACGACTGGTCAGCGCCACGTCCCACTCTTCCTCTTAACTGATGAAGCTGTGAAAGGCCAAATCTTTCAGAGTTTTCGATAATCATCACCGATGCATTTGGTATATCAACTCCAACTTCAATAACCGTTGTAGCGACCATAATATTTGTTTCACCGTTCTTAAAACGCATCATTTCTAAATCCTTATCATCAGATTTCATTTGTCCGTGCACAATACTTACCTGATATTGTGGAATAGGAAATTCTCTGCAAATACTTTCAAAACCATCCATAAGATGGTTAAGGTCAAGTGTTTCAGATTCATTTATTAGTGGATATACAATATAAATTTGCCTTCCCAACTTTATTTGTTCTTTCATAAATGCAAAAACCTTATTTCTGGAAGCCTCATAGTAATGAAAAGTTCTGATAGGTTTTCTTCCAGGAGGAAGTTCATCAATAACAGAAATATCCAAGTCGCCATACACAGTCATTGCAAGTGTACGAGGAATTGGAGTTGCTGTCATTACAAGGATATGAGGGGAAAGTGAATTTTTCTCCCAAAGCTTTGCTCTTTGTGCAACGCCGAATCTATGCTGCTCATCAATAACAACTAAACCAAGATTTTTAAAATTTACATTATCTTCAATTAAAGCATGGGTACCAATAAGAATATCAATTGTACCATTCTCAATTCCTTCAAAAATGATCTTTCTATGCTTTGATTTTGATGATCCGGTAAGGAGCTCAACATTAATTCCCAAGCCTTCAATAAGTTTACTAATACTACTAAAATGTTGATTTGCTAAAATTTCCGTTGGGGCCATTAAACATGCCTGACATCCATTATCAATAGCCATTAGCATTGACATCAAAGCAACAAGTGTTTTTCCACTTCCAACATCTCCTTGTAACAAACGGTTCATTTGTTTTCCCGAACCGACATCAGCTCTGATTTCTCTTATTACTTTTTTTTGCGCAGAAGTAAGCTCAAACGGAAGATTTTTGTGAAAAAAATCATTAAACTTTTCCCCAATTATCTGAAATTTATGCCCGTTATATTTAGATAATTTTAGATATTTACTTTTGAGGAGTTTAAGTTGAATGAAGAATAATTCTTCAAATTTAATACGGTTTTGGGCTTTAAGCAGCAACTCATTGTTTTCAGGGAAATGAATATTTGTCATTGCTTGCTCGCGCGAAATTAATTTAAGTTCATTAGTAATTTTATCGGGAAGATTTTCCTGAAAATTTCCGTGAGAATCATTTACCAGCGCTCTCATTATTTTACTAATTCCCTTACTATCAAGGCCCCTTGATTTAAGTTTTTCTGTTGAGCTATAAAATGGGCTAAGTTTGGCAGCAATTAAATCGGTTTCTTCTTTAACCTCTTCAATTTCGGGATGAGCAATATTTATTTTACCATTAAATAATGATGGTTTGCCAAAAACAATATATTCATTACCTTGCCTAAACTTATCAAGTATCCATTTAAATCCGTTAAACCAAACGAGCTCAATTTCGCCAGTTTCATCATAAAAGGCAGCATTTAAACGAATAGTTCTTTTATTTCCAAATGGTTTAAAATTTTTTATTCTACCTATAATTTGAATATACGGGAGGTCTGCATTAATATCTTTTATTTTGTAGAACTTACTTCTGTCAACATATCGGAAAGGATAGAAGTTAAGCAAATCGCCAAATGTAAATATTTGTAGTTCAGATTTAAGGATTTCAGCTCTTTTTGGGCCGACGCCTTTAAGGTATTCAATTTGGGTATCAAAAAAATTATATTGCGGCATTATTAATTTTTTGTTATGCTAATTAAAACAAAAAACCCCGATTTCTCGGGGTTTTTCATAATATTTTTTTTAATATTCCCAAAGGTTATGTTCAAATTTGAACAAATCATCCTTTATCCTTTCAGCTTCAAGAAGTCCATCCATATCTTTTGCATAGGATTGTATATTTCTGTCATACACATTAGATTCTTTTGTAATATAGCTACCGAAAAGTCTTTTCCAGAAAATATCATCAAAACTTCTTCTTTCGGCATCATTCCATCTGTTATAGACTTCATTTTTTGCAAACATATCTCTGCATTCAGGAAAATAAACCCAGAAAAGAGCTTTATAACCATTATCAATCACTTCACCGTTTGCATCAAGTTTTGGTTCATTAATAACAGGCATTAAACCTAAGATTCTCACATCCATAACAGATCTTTGTTTATCAAAGAACCAGTCTTCTTTAACGCGGAACTGCATAACTTCAGTGGGGTCAAATTCTTTAACATTAGCTTTTTTCTGTCCTGTAGGTTCACCAGTAATACTATCAAGTACGTCAATAGAGTCACCAATTTTTGTTGTACTTCGGATAAAATCTGCGTATGTCATTTCAGTAGCAAACTCATCATCAAGCGGATGATATGCTTTTATCCTATTTTCTTTCAAACCATTGAAAATAATCTGGATCAAACTTTTTCTACCTTTGAGTTCAGTAACAGGGTAGTAAAAAGGAAGGTTTATCTTTTGACGTAAATCAATTACACGCCAAATCCTTTTCGACCAATAAACATCAGCTTCTCTTAATGAGGGGTAAGGAATTGGTTCTCTATTAATAACTCCTTTCTTTTCATAAACCCCGTCAAGAGGAGGTTTGCTGGTATTAGTTTTCTGGGCAAATCCAAATTGGAAAATTCCCATGAAAAATATGGCTGAAATAATAACAAAAAGTTTTTTCATAAACCTTCCTTTTAAATTACTAATTTACAATTTTCAAGTTAACAGCCGGTAAAGTTCTGATGGTTCCATCAGGTCCTTTGGCTTTAATATCCTCAATATAAATTTTAGAGCCTTTTCCACATTTGTTAATTGCATTAATCTGACCTGAAGAGAATCTGCTACCTGCAGAAGATTCAGAAATAAAGTCACCCTGAAATTTATATGACAATGTAAATGAAGTTACCACATAATTTGCTTCAAAATCAAAACCTTCGAGTTTCGCAACAACAATCGGATTTGCCAACAAAGCGCTTTTTGAAATAGGTCCTGATTTAACACCAGCTACATATCCAATTGGGTCAGGAATTCTTTTACAACGGAATTTCATTGAACCCATTGATCGTGAAGACCCGTTTACATCAGCTGATACTGTAACATTAGCTTCTCCAATTGATGAAACTTTAACAATGTACTCACCGGTTTTACCGCTTTTTACTATTGAACCACCGGCTCCGGAAATACTGGCTCTAACTTTTTCACTGGGAACTCCAGGTACTCCAATAGAAACAGGGTTATCAACTCCAATATAGAATACATTCATTTTGGTCGGTGATATTGTAACTGCAGGAGGAATAACATAATATTCACCCTTAACAGAATAAGGAACATTAATACCTGTAGTAGGATCTTTAACATTAATAACAACGCCATAAGTTTTTGGTCCTGAGCCGCCTGCACCAATTTTAAGTTTTCCAACTCCACCGGCAGCAGGAACTGCTGTAGCTTGTCCAATTATTTTATTATTTATTGTGTCAGCATCAGCGCCATAATAAATTTCTGGAGCATCTTTAGTGTTTAAAGCAGCAACAAACACATCTGCTTCAAATTCCTGCCCTGATGTAACAAATAAACTTTTTGGAACAACAGCAACAGAGATTTTGTCAAATTTAAAGTCTTTTTCACTAATGGAAGAGTAGAGTAAGGCTAACACGTCAAATTCAACATTTCTAACTTCGTTAATAATTTTATTTAAAATAACAACGTTAGCAGCAAGAATAGTATGATAAAAGAAGTGTTGTTCAAAGTTTTGTTTACTTCCGCCTGCATCTGTATAAGAAAGATCTGTTTTTAATCCCATTGTGCTGTCAAGTCTAGCTCTCATCTTAGGATCATCAATCAAGGCAAGAATCTTAGCCCTGTATTCATCAATTTTTTTCCTAAGTTCACCGGCTTTTCCAGCGGATCCATCTTCAGATCCGTTGAAATAATAGCTAGTGCTTTCGTCATATTTATCTCTCGATTTAATTTCACCAAGAGGAGTAGTTTTTGCTTCTTCCATAGAACATCCGTTTTCTTTAGAGATGTTCTCCCATTTAACATTTTGAATATAACCAACCATATCATTAGTTAATTTCTGAACGGTCATAGCTTTATCAAAAAATGGTTTTACTTTTTCTGGATTTGCTTTTAGCTGTTTTTGGAAATTGTAGTAAGCGCCCTCTACTTTAGCTGAAAAGTTTTTATTTGTTGTTTCCAAACTTTCATTTACTATAACAAAGGATTGTATAATTTCTGTTGAAACGTTAAGAGCCAAAAGCGCTGTTAAAACCAGATACATCATCCCGATCATTCTCTGTCGGGGGGTTTCCGGACAATTCGTTGCACCCATATCTTTATATTGTGTTTTAAAAAATTACTAAATTTATGAATTATTAGGCTTTAACGTTCATAGCTGAAAGCATATTGCCATATACAGTATTCAATGCTGCAAGGTTCTTAGCAAGAACTGCAACCTGATCTTTGTATTTAGCTGTATTTTCAACAGAATCATTAAGATTGCCAAGGAATTTTTCAACGGTTGCCTGCATTTGATTTGCTTTATCCAATTGATCTTTTGTTCCTTTAAGTTGTAATTCATAAACTGAATTGAGTTCAGATAGGCTTTTTGAAAGCTTCTGAATCTGATCTCCATAATTTTTAGCATCAACTTTTGAAAAGTCGATTGCTTCGGCAGATTTTGTAAGAGATTCTGCAGATTTTGCATATTTTTCTGCTAAAGAATGAGCTGATGTTGTAGCATTTTTAATACTTTGAACATAAGCATCAGTAGCATTCATATCAGCATTTAATGCTGAAGCTACTTTATTGTATGCACCAGCTACATTACCAGCTGAAGCAGAAGCGGCTTGAATATTTTTCAAATATTCTTCAGTTGCAAGTGCATCTTTATCTAATCCAGTAGCAGTTTTTGCAAAAGAAGCCGAAAGTGTTTTTACTGATTCAGCAGCATTATTTAAACTTGAAGCATAACCATCAGTTGCTGCAGCAGCTGTTGAAATACCTGAAAGTTTACTTGCATTTTCGCTTAAGTTTTTCATACCTTCACCCAAACTCGCAATCAGCTCAGGACCAATTTTAGCATCTTCCAGCATTTTGTCAAGTTCCTGAGTCAAAGATTTCTTTTTGTCAGAACTGCCCTTATCAAGTTCTTCCATACCAGCTAACTCAGGATATACTAATGACCAGTCATACTCCACGTGTAGTGGTTCAAAAGCTGAGAAAAAGAAAATACATGCTTCAGTACCCAAACCAATAATAAGAATGAAATTAGCTCCTGGATAGTGATTAATTTTAAACAAGGCACCAATGATAACTACTGCTGCACCCCAGCCATACAATTTGGCCATGAACTGTTTGTAACCCTTACTTCTAACGATGTTGTAGATTCCCATAATTACTAAAATTTTAGATTTGTTAATTATTAATAACTCAGTTAATATGTATTTGAACGTTTATCTCTTAATATTATATTATCGTGACTTGATTTTTCAAATCACGATAACAAAGAATTAAATATTTTTGTAACCCCTTATTTTTCTCACTTTACTACTGTCTATAAACATTTGAAGAACTTGCTCCATCATCAATATGTCTTCCAAGGTAAGTTTGTACACAGCGGAAACCAACATAACATTTGCATGTATCCTGATATTCATAAGATCTTGAACCTGTTTGCATGTAGTAACCAACATCTTTCCATGATCCGCCTCTTATTACTTTTCTTTTGAGAACTTCAGGATCTGTTTTCTTAGCTTCATATTTATATACCATATTAAGATCATGAGCAAAATTGTAAGATGATTCATCAAAGGCATCATCACACCATTCTGAAACATTACCGCCCATATCATATAATCCGAAATCATTTGGTGCGTAGTGTGCCACGATTACAGTATGAATACCGCCATCATCAATATAATTTCCACGAAGTGGTTTATAGTTTCCGAGGAAGCATCCAAAACTGTTTCTAATATATGGACCGCCCCAAGGAAATGGACTCTGGTCAAGTCCGCCTCTTGCTGCCCACTCCCATTCAGATTCAGTTGGTAATCGAAAATCATTTACTCTGATTTCACCATTTGTTTCAAGAAAATCATTCATCATATTTGATCTCCAGATGCAGAATGCTCTTGCCTGTTTCCAGCTTACGGCAACGACAGGATAATTATCATAAACGGGGTGAGCAAAATAGCTTTGTGCCATTGGTTCATTAAAAGAATAAGTAAAATCATGCACCCAAGCTAATGTATCAGGATAAACATTTAATACATCTTTTTTCAAAAATACCGAACGGTCTTTAACACCTTGCGGGCGATTAGACAAACTTCCAAGATCGTGATCAGCTGCATCTTGAACTGCGATAGCTTCAGGTGTCCATTCTTTTCTTGCTGCTGCCTGATAATCTACCCATAAATATACAAAATTAAGTTTTCTTGTGTCAATTTCTTTTCTTCTGAAAAATCTTTCATGTTCGGGCATCATCATTGGCAATAATGCTTCTCTTTCTTCCTGTTCAAAATCGTCCCATTTTAATCTGGTATCCCATTTCAATCTATGAGGTTCCAGAGGTTCACCGTTTTCATCTTCTTCAACCCACCAGTCTTCCGGAGCAACAGAGCCTAAAAGTTCACGGGCAATAGAATCTCGTACCCAATAAACAAACTGACGATATTCGTTGTTTGTAATCTCAGTTTCATCCATATAGAATGCCTGAACGGTAACAGTCTTTTGCTGAGCAGTCATTGAATATGGAACATCCTGATCGCTTGGCCCCATCTGGTAGCTTCCTGCCGGGATAAAAAGCATTCCATAAGGAGTTGGTTGATAAAAACCATCTCTGCCCTGAACGCCAATTAACTCACCGTTACCGGAATTCTTACAGCTGGAAAACAAAAGAACTATAGAAAAAAACAGTACGATTTTTTTCATATTATTTATTGTTTTAGAACTCATATTGCGCTTTATTTTGTGTTATTAAAGTTTTAAACGCAACATCTGAAAAAAATGTTGCATAAATTATCATCTTTTTACAAAAATCTTGTATTAATATATTTTGTAACCTTTGGTGTTGTAATAATTTTAAAGCAATACCCTAACATAATTTCATGCGAACCACTACTTCTTTTTTCTTTACCTATTGCTGATGTGGTAATATCATAAGAATAGCCTATTCTTAAATTAGCCAAGGCCGGGTTTAAACCAGGAGCGTTGAAAGGATTTGCTCCTAATAATATTGAAACACAGTCTTGCAAACGATAATTAATACCGGCCCAGAATCTGTTTTCATATTTTACCATACCACAAAAATCAAAAGATGTAGAAGCAAGATCTGATTTAACCAGCAAATATGGACTTAACTCCCAGCTTGGTGCACTTGGTATTACCCAATGGTAACCACCAACTAAATAATAATGTCTTTTTAATTCAGAGTTAAGGTCCGGTAATTTCATATCACTTTGTATAAGTTGCGTTGAAGATAATCCAACATAAGCTTTACCAGGTATATTATAAAATAATCCAAACGCAACATCAGTAATAAATGTTTTCTGTTTTTCTTTACTTAATAAAGCAGGGTCTTGTTCATCAATTGGTTTAAACAAAGAAAAATCAATTGTTTTATTTAAAAAACCTGCTGCTACTCCAATTCCTAATGTTCCGATTCCAATATTGAGATGAAAAGAATAATCTATTTTTACACCTAAGTTATTCTCAAAGCCCAGTTTATCATTATAAAGGCTAACCCCGAGCCCTCCATGCAAAAACCTTATTGGCGAATCCAGAGACAGAATATATGTTTGAGGATTAACCTTATTTCCATCAGGATCTTTAAAACCCACCCATTGTTGGCGCAGAATTGTGTTTACGCAAATTTGTTTAGTAATTCCGGCATAC
>CAZELC010000091.1:0-9625 GCA_964512865.1 uncultured Bacteroidales bacterium | reverse complement strand
AGTTATAATAAAAGCCGGCATATTTTCAACATAAATAATTCTTACAGCTTCCATCCCCAGTTCTTCAAAATCAACAACCTCTGACGATTTAATATTTTCTGCAGCGAGAATAGCTGCCGGGCCGCCGATTGATCCTAGAAAGAACCCACCATATTTCTTGCATGATTCTATTACCTGTCTGCTTCTGTTTCCTTTAGCAAGCATTATTAAAGATCCTCCAAGTTTTTGGAACTTTTCAACATAAGAATCCATTCTTCCTGCCGTTGTAGGACCGAAACTGCCCGAAGCCATTCCTTCAGGAGTTTTTGCAGGGCCGGCATAATAAACAGGATGATTCAGTAGATAATCCGGAATTGGCTTTCCCTCATCAATCATTTTATTTATTTTAGCATGAGCAATATCTCTGGCAACTACCAGTTTACCTGTTAAACTAAGCCTTGTTTTCACCGGATATTTTGTAAGTTCTGCCAAAACTAAGTTGATAGGTCTGTCAAGGTTAATTTCAACCGGTTTATCAAGTTCAGGTGCTTTTGATGGCATAAAACGCTCAGGACTTTTTTCCAGTTCCTCCAGAAAAATTCCATTCTCATCAATATATGCTTTAATATTTCTGTCGGCACTGCAGCTAACACCTAAACCAACGGGGCATGATGCAGCATGACGTGTCATTCTTATAACTCTAACATCATGAACAAAGTACTTTCCTCCAAACTGAGCCCCAACACCATATTCCTGACATATCTTTTCAATTCTGTTTTCCCAATCAATATCCCTAAAAGCTCGTCCACTTGTGTTACCTGTTGTAGGAAGGTTATCAAGATATCCTGCAGAAGCTTCTTTAACAGTTTTAAGTGTTGCTTCAGCTGAAGTACCTCCTATTACAAGCGCCAAATGATAAGGTGGGCAAGCGGATGTGCCGAGATCTTTTATTTTTTCCTTGATAAATTTCACCAAAGATTCCTCATTTAACAAGGATTTGGTTTGTTGATAAAGAAAGGTTTTATTTGCTGAACCTCCGCCTTTTGTAATAAAGAGAAATTCGTAACTAGTTCCTTCTTTCGCATAAATATCAATCTGAGCAGGCAAATTAGAGCATGAATTTTTTTCTTCAAACATACTAAAAGGCACAATTTGAGAATACCTTAGATTTTTTTCATTATATGTCGTGAAAATTCCTTTCGAAATATATTCAGCATCATTGGCACCTGTCCAAACCTGTTCACCCTTTTTCCCAATTACAATTGCGGTTCCGGTATCCTGGCACCACGGCAATTCTCCTTTTGAAGATATTACCGTATTTTTAAGCATAACGTGTGCGACAAATTTGTCATTATCTGTAGATTCAGGGTCATCAAGAATTTTTGAAAGCTTTTCAAGATGTGCTGTTCTAAGAAAAAACGAAATATCAGAAACAGCCTCTTTAGCAAGAAGTTCAAGTCCTTCTGGCTCAACTTTTAAGATTTTTCTACCACCGGCATCAATAACCCGGACAAAATCTTTAGAAAGTAATCTGTATTTTGTTGTATCCTTTTCAATTTGAAATGGCTTTTCATAAATAAAATTTGTCATAGTTAACTGTATTATTATTTTTTGTTTAGTAAAAATATAATTATTAATCAATTTAACAAAATAAATTCTCTTTTACAAACAGAATTAATTTTGGAAACAAATCTTTTCTTATTTATTAATGATCTTAGAATTACGTTCTTTATAAAGTTATAATTTAAGCCATAGTGAAGTCAAAATCCGGCATTATCAGATTTTATTTTACAAATCTTGTAAAAACGCCAAGAGGGAGTCTTTTTGCAAATCGGTCTTCAACATAAAGCTCACCAAACTCCTTTTCTTTTAAATTGCTGAAATAGCTATTTATCAGATTATCGGCAACAAGTGCAGAAAAGCCGACTGAGTATAAATTCAGGACAAAGAAACTGTTTTCTTTTTCAAGTAACTCTGAACACAGATAAATAATCTCATTTAGGTTATTTTCCAAAACCCATTTTTCTCCTTCTGGTCCACGTCCGTATGCAGGAGGATCAAGAATAATTCCTAAGTATTTGCTTCCCCGCCTTACTTCACGCTTTACAAATTTCATTGCATCTTCTACAACCCAATGGATATCTTTAAGTTCACTTGATTCCATATTAAATTTTGCCCAAGAAATTACCTGTTTAACAGAATCGACATGAAACACATCCGCACCTGCTGCTCTCGCTGAAAGCGAGGCGCCGCCGGTATAGGCAAATAAATTAAGCACTTTGGGATTATTTCTGCTTTGCTTTTTGACTGTGTTATAAATAAAATCCCAATTTTCCGATTGTTCAGGGAAAATACCAACATGTTTAAAAGATGTCAAGCCAAGCCTGAACCTCATTTCCAGATCGCTATTATTGTAATTCACAAACCATTGCTCTGGCATATTATCCTTTAAAATCCATTCTCCCGGGTCATCAAAATCTTTAACTGAAGATTTTTTTCTTTGAAAACGGGCATTATACAATTTATCCCATTCTGATTGAGGTAACGACTTATTCCAAACAGCTTGCGGTTCTGGTCTTAAAATAATATACTTACCGAATCTTTCAAGTTTTTCAAAATTTCCTGAATCTATGAGCTCGTAATCGGAAAAGCCGGATTTTATAATTTTCATTTTCGAGAATATTAAAACCAAATATCTGAAAAATTCTTCAGATAATACATTAGTTAAAATGAAATATTATAATGCAAAGGGGTAACTATTTTTAAATTATTCATTATCAGAATAATTAAAACAGAAAAGCGGAGTTTCCTCCGCTTTCTGTACAAACAATTACAATATTTTAAACCATGAAAAAAACTACATTGCAAATATAATATAATTAATTTATCGAAGTCAAGTTTTTTTTATTATTTTAACAATTATTAACAAATATTTTGATGTAAAAACCCGAATAAAGACAGGAAATATTATTCCAACTAATTGTTTTTGTGATATTTGCAATAAATCACAAATGTATATAAAATTATATTTAAATATGGAACTATGTCAATATGTACAAATAAAAAAACGAAAGCGGAGTTTCCTCCGCTTTCGCCCAAACAATTACAATATTTTAAACCATGAAAAAAACTACGCTGCAAATATAATATAATTAAATTGTCGAAGTCAAGTTTTTTTTAATTTTTTTTTCATCTATTAACAAAAATAATGAATAATTTTGCAGTTAAAATCATAAATAACTGATTTTAACTATAATAAATTTAAATAATGAGCAATATTAATAAAGAGATGATGGAAGAAAATTCAATGGATGGATATGAGAAAATAGATGTATTTAATCCGGTGCTTTTAAATAAACTTGAAAGTAATTACAAATCAATATTAAAACTAATAGGAGAAGATCCGCAACGTGATGGCTTGGAAAAAACTCCACACCGAGTGGCTAAGTCGATGCAGTTTCTTACCCACGGATATGACATTAAGCCCGAAGAATTGCTTAAAAGCGCCATGTTCAAGGAAGATTACAAACAAATGGTCATAGTAAAGGACATCGAAATATATTCTATGTGTGAACATCATTTATTGCCTTTTATAGGAAAAGCCCATATTGCATATATTCCGAACGGTTTTTTAGTTGGGCTTAGTAAAATTCCAAGAGTGGTGGATGCTTATGCCCGAAGGCTTCAGGTGCAGGAACGACTTACCAGGCAAATTAAGGAATGTATACAAAACACGCTTAACCCCCTTGGAGTTGCAGTTGTAATAGAAGCAATGCATCTTTGTATGATGATGCGCGGAGTTCAAAAACAAAATTCAATAACAACAACTTCTGACTTTACAGGTGCTTTTCTTAACGACAGTAAAACACGTTCAGAGTTTATTAGCCTGATTGGCACTAAACTTCACTAAAAATTAAATATCTTTTTAACAAATTTTAATATCCTGCAAATGATATAATCTATAATTTTGCAGATAATTTTTAAAAAAAATATTATGGAAGAAGTATATGGTTTATCGGATCAGCAGAGGGCGCAGCAACTTTCTGTTTCAAAGACTTTTATGTCAAGAGTGTTTTCTTGGATGTTCTTTGCATTGGTTATTACTGCTGTAACATCTTATATTTTTGCTGCCAATGAAAGCCTGATAAGGTTACTCATCAACCCAGAAGCCGGTGGATTATCAATACTTGGCTGGGTTGTTATGCTTGCCCCTCTAGGTTTTGTTTTAATAATGTCGCTTGGATTTCAAAAATTATCATCGCCTGTAATGGCAATACTTTTTATAGTTTTTGCGATTTTAATGGGGATGAGCCTTAGCTTTATTCTTCTTGTTTATACGGCAAGTTCGATAGCTCTTACATTCGGTGTAACAGCAGCCACTTTCGGTTTAATGGCAATACTTGGCTTCACAACAAAAACTGATCTTACAAAATTCGGATCTATATTGATGATGGCACTTTTCGGGATGATAATAGCCATGTTAGCTAATTTCTTTTTGAAAAGCTCAATGATGGAATATATTATTAGTATAGCCGGAGTGCTTATATTTACCGGACTTACCGCTTACGATGTTCAAAAACTTAAAAGAATTGGATTTGGTATTGAAAACGGAGATTCTTCTGCATTCAAGCTTTCGCTAATGGGTGCACTTACACTTTATCTGGATTTCATTAATCTTTTTCTATTCTTATTGAGATTTTTAGGTAACAGGAGATAATTTATAAATTTAACAGTTTAATAAATGAAAGCTTACGTTTTTCCCGGACAGGGAGCGCAATATGTTGGAATGGGCAAGGATCTTTACGAAAAATATCCTTTAGCAAAAGAAATGTTTGAGAAAGCTAACGATATTCTCGGTTTTAGAATTACAGACTTAATGTTTTCAGGTACTGAAGAAGATCTGCGACAGACAAAGGTAACTCAACCGGCAATTTTTTTAAATTCAGTAATTCTTTTTGCTGTTCATGGTGATGATTTTAAGCCAGATATGGTTGCTGGTCATTCACTTGGCGAATTTTCTGCTCTTGTAGCAAATAAAGCGCTCAGCTTTGAAGATGCACTTGTTCTTGTGTCCAAAAGAGCAGAAGCTATGCAGAAAGCATGCGAAGCTAATCCTTCAACAATGGCGGCCATTATTGGCCTCGAAGATGCAAAAGTGGAAGAAGTTCTCAAAAGTATTGACAACGAAATAGTTGTTGCTGCAAATTATAACAGTCCCGGGCAACTTGTTATCTCTGGCTCAATGGCGGGAATTGAAATTGCTTGTGAAAAACTTAAAACAGCAGGTGCCAGAAGAGCACTTCCATTAAAAGTGGGTGGAGCATTTCACTCACCTCTTATGGAACCAGCTCGAATAGACCTTGCTGAAGCAATAAAATCAACAATTTTTAACACGCCTATTTGTCCTGTCTATCAAAATTGTAATGCTAAACCTTCAAAAATTGCCGAAGAAATAAAAAATAATCTTATTTTACAACTTACATCTCCAGTATTATGGACACAGAGTGTTCAAAATATGTATTCTGATGGCGGCAGAGTTTTTATAGAAGTTGGACCAGGCACAGTTCTTCAAGGACTTATTAAAAAAATCTGTCCTGAGTCTGAAGCATATAGTGCCGAAGTTTAATTAACTTTTTTCTTTTTGAGGAGCTTCATTTGCCCTTTGACTGGAAAGCATTTATAATAATTATAATCTGATGATAGTCCACTTCTTCAGGAATAATCCCACATTACAGTTAATACTGATCTTTTTGCTTTCTGTCTTACTTTGGCTGCCTTCATTTATTTCTCCAAATCAAATGATTACCGGAGCTGTTGTGACGCCGGTTTATAATATTATTTTTAAAACTCTATACGGCTACAGCTTTCTACAAATATTAATTGCTTATATATTACTGTTGTTTAACGCAATTCTGCTAAATAATATCTATACCGAAAAAGGACTTCTGCCCAAAAACAACTATCTTATTGCAATGGTATATATAGTTTTAATGAGCTATTCGAGCAATCTTCAGACATTGAACCCTGTTCTTATATCCAATGTTCTCATAATATTATCATTATACATGCTTATTAAAACTTTTGACTCCGATGATTCATTTCAGCAAATTCTTAATGCATCTGTTTTGCTCTCAGTTTCATCATTTATTTATTTCCCATCAATAATAATATTCTTCTTGATTTGGATAAGTTTTATTGTTTACAGAACATTTTCATGGCGTGAATGGCTAATTTCACTTACTGGATTTCTCATTCCATATATTCTGGTTACTTCTTATCTGTTTCTTACCGACAAACTATCCATCAAAGCAGCAGAGTATCTGACATTTGTCAAAGGATTTCAGATATTAAATAATTTCCCTGGCGTTAGCATTTACTATTATATTTTCTGGTCATTTATAGCTCTGGTGCTTATAATTACATTTTATAAGTTTATCTCATCCCTGAATGAAAAACTTGTGAGTATTCGTAAACATTCTATAATAATAATATGGCTTTTAATTTTTTCGATAGCAATTTCTTTTACTTTTAAACTCAATTATATTATTAATGGCTCAATAATTTTTCTGCCACTTTCAATAATAATTGCCCAGTACTTTTCAGGCGCAAAAAAAATGTTAATGAAAGAGATTATGTTCACAATAATTATTGCCATTATTATCCTAATTAAAATTTGAAGAATATAATTCTGTGACTTTCTGAAATTATAAAAAATTCAGAACCAATTACTTAGTTTATTTTAAGCATGCAAAAATTGCAATTGCACACTTTTAATGTTTCAGAATAAAATATTTTTGGTTAAACCATTTATAAAAGATAATTCTTAAATTTGCTGAACATTAAAACAAATCAAAAATGAAATTCGGAGTTGTAATATTTCCTGGATCAAATTGCGATCACGACATGATATATGTTTTACAGGATATTTTAAATCAAAAGGTTGTGAAACTATGGCATAAAGATACCGACCTGCAGAAATGTGATTTCATTGTATTACCCGGAGGTTTTTCTTTTGGAGATTATTTACGTTCTGGAGCGATTGCAAGATTTTCACCCATTATGAATGAGGTAATCAATTTTGCAAACAAAGGCGGATATCTTATGGGAATTTGTAACGGTTTTCAAATTTTATGCGAAGCTCACCTATTGCCGGGAGCTTTATTACATAACAATAACCAAAAATTTATCTGTAAAAATATATATATTAAGCCGGAAACCAAAAAGTCGTTGCTGACGAAGGATCTTAATATGGATAAAGCATATAAAATTCCTATTGCACACGGAGAAGGAAGATTTTATGCTGAAGATAAAGTAATAACTGAAATAATTGACAATGAACAGGTAATGTTCCGGTACTGTAATGAAAAAGCTATTATTACCTCCGAGGCTAATCCCAATGGTTCTGTTGATAATATTGCAGGAATTTGTAATAAAAACCGAAATGTATTCGGGATGATGCCTCACCCTGAAAGAGCTGCCGACAATGAGCTTTCAAATATTGACGGAAGATTGATTTTTGAGTCGGTTTTAAATAATATTAAGTAAATTTCTGTATGTGAAAAAGGTACTATTTCTTGTTGCACATCGCCCCGGAAGGTCACCCGGACAACGATTCCGCTTTGAACAGTATCTTGATTATTTGACTTCTGAAGGATATCAATGTGATTTTTCATTTCTGATCAGCGAGTCTGACGATAAATACTTTTATCAAAAAGGCCATTATTTTAGAAAGTTTCTAATACTACTTAAAAGCATTTTTATAAGGTATAAAGATATTGACCGCGCAAAAAAATCGGATATTGTATTTATTTACCGTGATGCCGTTATGTTTGGTTCTGTTTTCTTTGAAAAGAAAATAAAAAAAACAGGAGCTAAAATGATACTCGACTTTGATGATGCAATATGGCTGATGGATATTTCAGAAGGAAATAAAAACCTCAGATGGCTTAAACGCCCTGAAAAAACTGCTGAAATAGCCTCACTCTGCGACTTGGTTATTGTTGGAAACAAATATTTGGCGGATTATGCCTTACAGTTCAACAAAAATGTTGAAATTATCCCGACAACACTGGAAACCAATTCTTTTAAAAGAAATTTCCCATATCTGCAAAGAGAAAAAATATGCATTGGCTGGACCGGATCTTTAACTACATTAAAACATCTGGAAATTGCAATACCTTTTTTAAAAAAAATAAAAGAAAAATACGGAGATAAGATAAGGTTTAAAGTCATTGCCGATGCACCATTTACAAGTAAGGAGATTGATTTTGAGTTCTGCAAATGGAACAAGGATAACGAAATAAATGATCTTTGTGATATTGATATAGGTATTATGCCTTTACCTGATGACAACTGGGCAAAAGGAAAATGCGGATTTAAAGGTTTACAGTATATGGCTATGGAAATTCCCGCTTTAATGTCGCCGGTTGGTGTTAATACCGAAATCATTACCGATGGCGCTAATGGCTTTATTGCTGACGATATTGAATCATGGGTTAAAAAATTATCTCTTTTAATTGACTCATATTCATTAAGATGCAAGTTTGGAAAAGCCGGCAGAAAAACTATCGAAGAGAAATTTTCATTTGATTCCCAAAAAGAAAAATATCTTAATTTGTTTAATAATATTATTAAATCATAACCTTTTTCATTTTCACAAAAAGGATTTTCTGCAATAACAGAACAGTTTTTAATGAAACATCGCTGAGTTAACGATTTCAGAAATATTTTTTTGAACCATTAATTTATAATTGAAGAGTTCAATTACCAATTTTTTTTTGTATCTTAGCATTCTTATTTAATAATGAAGCGACTTCTATTCATATTATCATTTTTGTTATTGCTTGTTGTGAGTTCTTATGCAACCCACCAGAGAGCCGGTGAAATTACTTATAAATGGGTAGGTGGCTTAACATACGAGATTACCATTGTAACTTACACTTACACACCAAGCCTCGCTGATCGTCCGGATCTTGATGTAAGCTGGGGAGACGGTACAACCGGAAATATTGAAAGAATAGAAAAAATTGACATCGGCAATAATATCAGTCGCAATACATATAAATACAATGGAACCGGAACTGGCGGAAGACATACTTATCCTGCGCCGGGAACATACACTATTTCACTTGAAGACCCAAACAGAAATGCCGGTATTATTAATATTCCAAATTCTGTAAATATTCCTTTTTACATAGAAACCGAATTAGTTATTAACCCTTTTCTTGGGGTAAACAACTCCGTTGTGCTTCAAAATCCGCCCATAGACAATGCCTGTGTGTTTCAGCCATATATGCATAATCCATGGGCTTATGATATTGATGGTGATAGCTTGTCATATAAGTTAGCATATTGTAAAGGACAGGGAGGAGTAAATATTCCCGGATATTCTTATCCTTATGGTAATAATGCTTTTACCATCGACCCAGTTACAGGAGACCTTTTATGGGATAGCCCTCAGCAAAACGGCGAATTTAATATTGCAATTATTGTTGAAGAATGGAGGCACGGTATTAAAATAGGTTCTGTCAGACGTGATATGCAAATAACTGTTGTTCCCTGTAATAACAAACCACCTAAAATAACTGCCATCAATGACACCTGCGTATTAGCTGGCACTCAGCTAAAATTTAATGTCACTGCTACA
>CAZELC010000090.1:0-9684 GCA_964512865.1 uncultured Bacteroidales bacterium | reverse complement strand
GATAGCACCATATATTTTTCGTCCAGACCTTCAGCAATTGAATATAATCCATTGCCATCTGGAGGATCAAATTTTGGTCTTACCAATTCTAAACTAAAAGAATTTGTTTGTCTTCGCAGGAAAGAATTCATTAAAGATAATCAACTTGACAGCCTGGCTGAAGTTCCTTCTGAAATGCTTTTCGCATCTGCAAGTGGTTTAGATCCACATATAAAACCTCAATCTGCAATATTACAAGTAATTAGAATTGTGAAAGCACGAAAGTTTAGTGAAGCTCAAAAACAACAATTAATAAATATCATTATAGGATTAACTGAGAAACCTCAATTAATGTTTCTTGGTGAGGAAAGAATAAATGTTCTTTTGTTGAATTTAAAACTCGATGAAATAAAATGAAAGTACATAACGAAGATAGACCTGACCCTGATGAACTTTTAGCTTCAGTTATTGGTGAAGAAGAGAAGCGCAAAATTGGGAAGCTGAAAATATTTTTTGGTATGTGTGCCGGTGTTGGTAAAACATATACAATGCTGGAAGCAGCTCATATTGAAAAACAAAAAGGATGCGATATAGTTATTGGTTTTGTCGAAACTCATAAGCGAAAAGAAACAGCTGAACTTGTGAAAGGTTTTGAAATCATTTCACGAAAAACAAATATTTACAAGTCAGCTTCTGTCGAAGAAATGGATATTGATGCTATTATTGCAAGGAAACCAAATATTGTAATTGTTGATGAATTAGCACATACCAATGTTGAAGGATGTCGTCATAAAAAAAGATATCAGGACGTTCAGGAAATATTGGGAAATGGCATAAATGTATACACTACTTTAAATGTTCAGCATCTTGAAAGTAGATCTGAAACAGTGGCTCAAATAACTGGTGTAATTGTTCGTGAAACGGTTCCTGATGAAATTTTTGAAAACGCTGATGAAGTTGAAGTTATTGATTTAACACCTGATGAACTTATACAAAGGCTTGCTGAAGGTAAGGTTTACACACCTGAAAGATCAAAAGAAGCTATACTGAATTTTTTTAGAAAAGGAAATATCACTGCTTTAAGGGAAATGGCTCTTCGCATTGTTGCCGACAGGGTTGACAGGCAATTACTCGACTATATGCAGCAAAAAAGAATCCGCGGTCCCTGGAAATCCGGTCTGCATCTTCTGGTTGCAATTGACTATCGCCAACAATCTGCAAAATTATTGAGGTGGGCTAAGAATCTTGCCTATTCAATGGGAGCTAATATACAGGCAATTTATGTCGAATCATCTCATAAATTATTACAAGCTGAACAAAAACAACTTGATAGAAATATTAACCTTGCAAAACAACTGGGTATTAAATGCCGCATAATTACTAATTATGACATAGTTAAAGCCATCGTGGAATTTGCTAATAAAGAAAATGTAACCCATATAGTAGTTGGCAAGCCGCGCATCAGAAATCTGTTGACAATGTTCAGGCTTGGTAATCTTGTGAGCCGGCTTATAAGGTATAGCGGCAATATTGATGTGCTTATTTTAGGCTCTGACAACAAGGCCAAAGACAGTTTTAAAAACTGGGTAAATATTCCTTCCTTTACATCAACTATTCGACAATATATAATTACATCACTGATGGTTATAATTGCATCAGTGTTATGTTATGTAGTTAAGGATTTTCTCGGCTATCAGGTAGTCTCATTTTTTCTTTTGTTTTTAGTTTCGATACTTGCTATATTTTATGGAACAAGTCCAATCCTACTTGCATCTACCTTAAGTGCTTTAATATGGGATTACTTTTTTATTCCTCCTCAATTTACTTTGCATATAGACAAGGCAGAAGATATGATGATGTTTATAATGTTCTTTATTATTGCTCTGCTCAATGGCATTCTAACATCAAGAGTAAGAAGACAGGAAAAGAAAATAAGGATACGTGAAGAAAGAACGAATGCTCTGTATCAACTTACAAAGGAATTATCCAGCTCAAAAGGAGTTGATGATATTACATTAATTGCGACTAAATACATCTCTAAATACTTCGGTCTTGATTGTATAATTATTCTTAAAAATGAACTAAATGCACTTGAAAGCCAAATTGGAAATACAACAAAAATAAAATTGTCGTCAAATGAAATGAGTGTGATTGAATGGGTTTACAAAAGTAAAGCTAAAGCAGGAAAAAACACAGAAACTCTTCCTTCTGGAAAATATACTTATTATCCATTAAATGGTAAAAATGGTTGCATCGGAGTAATTACTGTTGAGCATAATAAAGTTCTTACTCAAGGTGAAGAGCAGTTTTGGGATGCTATTATCTCACAGATTTCAGGAAAGATTGAAAGTGAATTTTTGAGAAATGCTGCTAAAAAAGCGTATATTCTTAGTGAGTCAGAAAAGCTCTACAAAACACTTTTTAACTCAATCTCACATGAATTGCGTATCCCTGTGACTGCTATAATTGGAGCTTCAGATAATTTGCTAAACCACGATCTTTCTACTGAGACTGTTAAAATAATCTATTCTGAAATAAACATTGCTGCAATTAGATTGAACCGCTTAATCGAAAACCTTCTTAATATGTCACGTCTTGAGTCTGGTCGAATAACTCCTAAACTTGACTGGAGTGATTTGCATGATATAATTAACAAAGTTTTAGACAATCTTTCAAATGAATTATCAAGATTTGAACTTCAGGTTGTCATTTCTAATGATATGCCATTGGTTAAAATTGATTTCGGTCTGATTGAACAGGTAATTCAAAATCTTTTACTAAATGCAACTCAGAATTCACCCGAAAAAAGCAGTATTAGAATAAAGATATTTCATGATAATGGATTTTTGGTAATTCAATTAATGGATAGAGGAAAAGGTTTTCCTGAATCTGAATTGCCTTATGTATTCGATAAATTCTATCGCTGTAAAGATGCAAAAACTGGTGGAACAGGGTTAGGTCTTTCTATTGTAAAAGGATTTGTCGAAGCACATGAAGGAACCGTGTCAGCTAATAATAGAAGAAATGGTGGAGCTATATTCACTATTAAAATTCCAGCTGAAATATCTGTGATGAATTTAACTGATAAAAATTAATAAAATGACCAAACAAGATATTATACTTGCCATTGATGATGAAATTCAGATACGACGATTGCTTGATATCACGCTTTCAGCCAATGGATACAAAGTGATTGAGGCGTCTAATTGAAAAGATGGTTTGAATATGACCGCATTATGGCAACCATCAATAATCTTACTTGACCTTGGATTGCCAGATACTGATGGTATTGATATTCTCAAAAAACTCAGGGAATGGTATATTAAGCCAATTATAATACTTTCCGTTCGCGACTCAGAAGAAGATGTTGTTTGTGCACTCGACAATGGTGCAAATGATTATCTTACTAAACCTTTCCGTACTGGAGAATTGTTAGCCAGGATAAGAGTAGCAATAAGACAAAGCCTTGGAATTATTGATGAACCGGTGAAAGTTTTTGGTGATATTAGCGTAGATTTCTCTAAACATATTGTGCGAAAAAGAAGAAATATCGTCAAATTAACTTCTACGGAATATACTTTACTGGCTCTTCTTGCATTGAATGAGGGGCGAGTTCTTACACATAAATTTATATTAAAAGAAGTATGGGGTATTTCCTACATTAATCAAACTCAATATTTAAGGGTTTTTATAGCACAATTGAGGAAAAAGATAGAGGATTACCCCGCAAAACCATCATTGTTGAATACAGAATCGGGTATAGGTTATAGATTTGGCAAATGACTTACTAAAAATAAAGTATTAACAACAATTCAAAATATCAGCTTTAAACCCCGCTTTTTCGAGATCGTTAAAAAACAATGGATAAGATTTGCTTACTACTGCAGGCTCTTCGATAATGATACCACCAAATTTCAGCGCAAGCGGAGCAAATGCCATTGCCATCCTATGGTCGCTATAAGTTTTTATTTCAAGCTGCCGATTATTAATTTGTCCGGTCTTTTTTATAATCAAAACATCATTAGTCGATTCAATATTAAAACCTGCTTTTCTTAATTCACAGCTTAATGCTGATAATCTTTCAGCTTCTTTATGGCGCAGGTTATCAAGACCTTTTAACTTGGCCTCTACATTTAAGGCAGCACATGTAACAGCTATTGTTTGCGCTATATCGGGGCTTTCAAAAAAATCAAACTCGAATAATTCTGTAATATTCTTTTCCTTTCTAATGATTATTCCATCATCAGCAAAATGAGTTGAAACTCCTAGATATTCAAATAGACGTGCAATAATAGAATCACCCTGTTTGCTTTTATGCCTCAAACCTTTAAGCTTCACTTCTGCTGATTTTGATAATGCCACAATTTGATACCAGTAAGATGCGGCAGTCCAATCTGCTTCAATTATATAATCTTTCGGAAGGAATTGCTGATTAGGAATGTTAATTAAGTTCTTTCTGTATGAATATCTTATGCCGAAATGTTTAAGAATACTAAGCGTCATTTCAATATAAGGGCGTGATGCAACCTCGCCGGCAATATTTATAAAAATACCTTCAGGTAAAAATGGAGCTATCAGGGCCAGAGCCGAAATATACTGACTGCTTACGCTTCCGTTAATATTAATAAATCCTCCTGAAATTGCTTTCCCTTTTATTTTCAACGGAGGTTTTCCTGTTTCCGAAGTATAGCTGATGTCGGCGCCAATTTCTCTTAGTGCTTCAACAAGTTCAGAAATTGGCCGGTGTTTCATCCTGTGATCTCCTGTAAGCGTCCATTCGCCTTGCTGCAGGGATAGAAATGCTGTCAGAAACCGCATAGCAGTTCCGCAATTTCGAATATTAATATTTTTTTGCTTTCCTAAATTTGTAAGTATATTTTTAAGAAGCGTTGTGTCGTCTGAATCAGAAAGGTTTTCTATTTTAAAATCAGAACCGGATAAGCTTTTTAAAATAAGAACACGACTGCTTTCGCTTTTTGATGAAGGCAGATCAATCTCGCAATTAACAAACTTTGATGGTTTTACTAAGGCAATTTTATTCATGTTTAGCCTTGGTGTTATAATATTCGAATGATTCCTTAACAATATTTGTTTCAACGTAATTATTATAACTGGCAGTTCCAATGCTTTTTATTAATGAAAAGCGTGTTTCCCCGTTTGTATTTTTTTTGTCAAACTTCATTGTTTCTATTATTTTGTCGGTTTCGCTTTTGCTGAATTTTATCGGTTTGTATTTGCTGAAGATAAATCCTGTTATTTCGTCCGTTTGTTTTAAAGAAAATCCTTTTATTTTTGACGATATAAATGACTCCATAACTATACCGTGAGCAACGGCTTCACCATGACTTATTGCATTTTTTCCCTTTCCCATGTAAACAGTTTCAATCGCATGTCCTATTGTATGCCCGAAATTTAGTATTTTCCTTATATTTTTTTCATAAGGATCACAGTCGGTAATTTGTGCTTTTATTTCAACACAGCGAAGTATTAGTTTATAAAGTAAAGAAATATCATCAGTATTTGTTTCTTTAATTTTCTTCCACAAAGAAGCGTCATAAATAAGAGCATATTTTATTATTTCGGCAAAGCCCGACATAATTTCTCTATTAGTAAGTGTGCTCAAAAAATCCGTATCAATAAACACAGCTTCAGGGTTGGCAAAACTTCCGATCTGGTTTTTAATCTCACCGATATTCACTCCTGTTTTTCCGCCGATTCCTGCATCAACCATTGCCATAAGTGAAGTCGGTATATTGATGAATCTTATACCTCTTTTAAATAATGAAGAAATAAAACCACCCAAATCACAAACAACGCCGCCTCCAAGATTTATAATTACAGAGTTTTTATCTGCTCCCAGCTCAAGCATGGTCTGCCAAATCCCGGAACAAATTTCTATATTCTTACTTAAATCACCACTTTCAATTTCGATAATCTCAGCACCTTTTAACTGCTCAACCGAAGTGATAAGTTTTGGAAGGCAATACTTATGCGTGTTTTCATCAAGGAGAATAAAAAATGATGAATCCGTAAAGTTCTTTTGTTTTAAGAACAGGCTTAAGTTCGAAATGCTGTTATTGCCAATAAATACAGGGCTTTCTGAAATTGTGAAGTTCATAAATTTTGTTAAATGACAAATATAACTAATATAATCATCCACTTACAAAAGGAGCATTTATTTAATTTGTCTCAGACTCAAAAAATAGAAATTACTCGTAAATATTTCTAACATTACATGGTTTATAAATATTTAGCACAGGTTTTAAAAATCAGTAAAAATTCCTTAGGTTTGTATTATAATATCTAAAAAAGTTTATGCAGAGTTATGATTTAGAAAAAGAGAAAAAAGAGATTTTAGAGCGCTACAGAAATTTGCTGAAAGTATGTAAACCTAAAACCAGCGCTGAAGACAAACTGCTTATAAGGAAAGCTTTTAACCTTGCACTTGAAGCACATAAAGATATGCGCCGCAAAAGCGGTGAACCATACATATATCATCCTATTGAAGTTGCTCATATTGCTGCCGGCGAAATAGGACTTGGAACTACTTCTGTAGTTTGCGCATTATTGCACGATGTTGTTGAAGATACAAATTATACACTTGAGGATATCAGTGTTATGTTTGGAGAAAAAGTCGCAAAGATTATCGATGGACTTACCAAAATATCAGGAATATTTGATAATAAAACACAATCCTTGCAAGCTGAGAATTTCAGGAAAATGCTCCTTACTCTTTCTGATGACGTTAGAGTAATTCTGATAAAGCTTGCCGACAGGCTTCATAATATGCGCACTTTGGAGTCGATGACAAAAGAAAAACAACTTAAAATTTCATCAGAAACCGCATATCTTTACGCACCTTTAGCACACCGGCTTGGTCTTTATTCAATAAAAACTGAATTGGAAGACCTTTCTTTTAAGTTTACGGAACCTGAGATTTATAGCACTATTGTTCAGATGATAAAAGAATCTGAAGCCGACCGTAAAAAGTTTATTAACAGATTTATGGTGCCTATTAAAAAGTCTTTGGCTGTTTGGGGTATAGAACACACTATTCTTGCACGCACAAAGTCGGTTTATTCCATCTGGGAAAAGATGCACAAAAAGGAAATCCCTTTTGAAGAAGTTTATGATCTTTTTGCAATAAGAATTATAATTGATTCACCACTTGATAAAGAAAAGATTGATTGCTGGAGAGTGTACTCAATAGTTACTGATTCCTACAAGCCAAACCAGGAAAGGCTTCGTGACTGGATTTCGATTCCCAAAGCTAATGGATATGAATCTCTTCATACTACGGTTATGAGTAGGGAAGGAAAGTGGGTTGAAGTTCAGATCAGAACAAGAAGAATGGACGAAATTGCCGAAAAAGGATATGCAGCCCACTGGAAATATAAAGAATCAGCTGGCAATGAAGGCGGATTGGATGAGTGGCTTTCTAAAATCAGAGAATTGCTGCAAAGTCCTGAATCAAACGCACTCGATTTCCTTGATGATTTTAAAATGAATCTTTTCTCTGACGAGATATATGTGTTTACACCTAAAGGCGACCTGTTTACACTACCTGTCAAATCAACTGCTCTTGATTTTGCTTACACCATCCATTCGCATATTGGTAATAATTGCATCGGAGCTAAAGTAAATCACAAACTTGTCCCACTTGATTATGTGCTTAAAAGCGGCGAGCAAATTGAAATAATCACTTCCGAAAAACAAACTCCAAAGGAAGACTGGCTTAATTTTGTAATAACTGCAAGAGCTAAGGCACAGATAAAAACCTTCATTAAAGAAGAAAGAAAAAAATTAGCTACAGAAGGAAAAAATAAACTCAAAGGTATTTTTGAGGAATTGAAACTGGAATTAAACAGCAATAATATTAATAAACTCATAAACTGCGTAAAAGCTGCCAGCCCGACAGCACTTTTTCTGGCAGTAAATGATGAAAGTATCGGTATTAAAGAAGTAAAAGCCTGCTTTTTTGAACAACATGAAAGAGAAAACTGGCTTCGTTATCTTAGGATTCCTTTCTTGCGTAGCCGACAATCAGAAACAGATGCAATTATTGTTGATAATAAAAAACAACCTGATAGCTCTGATAAATTGCTCCCTGTTGAAAGTCAGGAAAATATCAAGTATAAAATTTCAAACTGTTGCCGTCCAATTCCGGGTGATGATGTGGTTGGTCTTTTACAAGCAGACGGCTTTATTGAAATTCACCGGACCAATTGTAAAAATGCAAGGTCGCTGATGTCGAAATATGGAAACAAGATTGTTAAAACAAAGTGGAAAAGCAATAGTAATATCGAGTTCCTTGCTGGTATAAACATTAAGGGTTACGACCGTATCGGTCTTATGAACGACATTACTAAGGTTATCTCTACGCAATTGAATATCAATATCCGTTCTGTAAATCTCGAAACTGTGAGTGGCGTTTTCGATGGTGTGATAACTGTTTACATTCACAATACTGAGCAGCTGAAAGACCTTATCGAAAATCTGAAAACCATTGACGGGCTGGATAAGATAACGAGGATAAATTAGAAATAATTTAAGAGTCACATTGAGCCTTCGGCATTTATGCCGGAGTGTCGAAATGTGGCTCGTATAAATAAGTTTACTTGTTAAAAGCAGTATCCCAATTGCAGGCCTAATAAAACAGGGAAGCTTGCTCCAAAATGGTTCCAATAATAGGGGTAGGTTTTATTAGGATCATTATTAGTAATATATCCATTCTGATCGTCATCTATTAATCGCTTATAGACTTTGTCATAATAGTATTTAACATTTATTCCTTGCCCCCAGTAAAAGTCAATTAATAAATGCTTGTATTGATAAGTAATTCCCATCTTTCCGTACAATGCAAGATTGTTTCTTGTTCTGTGTAGGAAATATAAATTGTCGTTATTGAAAATATAATCAGGATGATTATAAAAACCTACACCATATTTTACGATTGGTTCTATATATAAGTGTCTATAAAAATATTTTTTCCATCCGGTTCTGACACTTATCAAATTATAAAGATAATAAGGGTCTCTTACTGAAGTACTAAAAAAAAAGTTCTGAAAATCTGAATATACTCCTTCCGTATACGACAATCTGCCAGATAATCCTATCTCAAAATATGAATTATCTTTTAGTCTGTGTGAGTAAGTTAAGATTAAGCTATAATTGATAAATGTTTCACAATTTATTGTAAATCCGTTTTTATAATCAGGAAGATTTTGGATTTGTAATGGTTTGATTTTTTTATCAGATGCTATGGTATCGGTTTTATTTGTTTGGGAAAATATTAAGACCGGATTTGCCATTATCCATGCAAAAAGTAGTATTTTTTTCATTGGCAAAATATTAAACTATATCAAATTTGGTTTTTATTGCAAATTACAAATATTCTTAGTAATAATTGTTACTAAGAAGCAATAATTTGACAATTAATACTGAATTTAAGTGGATCGGTAAAATGGATAATGTTTGTTACAGTTATTTGATTTTCTTCTGTGTATGCTAATAGTATTTGAAATTTAACCTTCGTCATGGTTTAATTATATCAGTGAGACTATAATTTTGTTTTCCGAAATTATTTAGTCGAACTGATCCCGAGCGCGTTGCCCTGAGCTTGCCGAAGGGAAGTCGAGGGATCGCAAGGGTGTCTTGTCCTAAAATAGGTTTACACAAAAAGTGTAAAAATGGAAACAAAAAGTA
>CAZELC010000089.1:0-9730 GCA_964512865.1 uncultured Bacteroidales bacterium | reverse complement strand
TAGTTATATTCTTAATAATAATTATGAACCATTTTGGAGGCATTATCTGGCAAAGCCACTGTAATATCAAAGGCATATTTTCAATAGGATAGATGAATCCTGATAAAAGTACAGTCGGAAGCATCAACGTAAACATTGAAATAAATATGGCAACCTGTTGACTGCTTGTCGCCGTGGAAATAAAAATGCCAAGTGATAAAGCCATAATAATAAACAGAATGCATTCTCCTAATAGTAAAATTATATTCCCTTTTACAGGAAGTCCAAACACAAAATAGCTGAGTATCAGAATTGTAATTGCATTTATAAATGAAAGAAGGACATAAGGAGTAACTTTGCCAATAATAATCTGAATTGGTTTCAAAGGTGAGACGAGCAGAACTTCCATCGTTCCTGTTTCTTTTTCTCTTACTATAGATATAGAAGTCATAAGCGCGCTTATCAGCATCAGAATAAGGCCCGTTGTTCCTGGCACAAACATATAAACACTTTTCAGAGCTTCATTGTACAACATTCTTGACTCCACTATTATCTGCATTGGCGTGCTGATATTAACATTTTCCTTTTTCAGATAATCAGCTATTATTCCTGAAGTATAATTAATAATAAGGTTGGCGGTATTTGCATCTGATGCGTCAACAATAAGATGAACAGAGGCTTTTTTTTCTTTTTCAATTTTACTTGCAAAGTTCTCTTCAAAAACAATCACCTCTTTTACTTTTCCTTGCCGGAAATATTGTTCTATTTCTTTTTCATTATCAATAATCTCATACAATTTGAAATATCCCGAGGAAGTAATTTTGTCGGTAATTTTTCTTGTAACGGCATCTCTTGATTTATCGAGGACCGCAATTTTTACATCTTTAATTTCATTTGAGATAGCATAACCGAATATCATCATTTGCGCTATCGGCATTCCGAAAAGAATAAGCAATGTTCTTCTGTCGCGGAAGATATGGTAAAACTCTTTTATTACAAATCCGAGAAATCTTTTCATTTTTTTGTTTTCAAATTGATTCTATATTCTTCTGCCGTTTTCATTTCTTTTACCGCAAAGACGCAAAGACGCAGAAAATTGTCAATAATATATTTTAATTTGTACAAGGTCCAACTTCATTTTCCCTATTTAACCAATTAACAATATTACTATTTGATCAATTGAACATTTAACTCAATTGACCTAATTGACCAATTAACTAATTAACCTTCTCCCTCGCCAGTTTAATAAAAACATCATCCATTGTTTCAGCATTTAATTGTTTCATCAGATTAATTGGCGTGTCGAGTGCGGCTATCCTTCCGTCAACCATAATCGAAACTCTGTCGCAGTATTCCGCCTCGTCCATATAATGAGTTGTAACAAAAACTGTTATTCCACGATTTGCGGTCTCATATATCATTTCCCAAAACTGTCTTCTTGTAATCGGGTCAACACCACTTGTCGGTTCATCAAGAAAAACTATCTTAGGTTCATGAAAAATTGCAACCGAGAATGCCAGCTTTTGCTTCCAGCCAAGAGGGATAGATTTAATTAGTTTATCTTTGGCTTCAGTCATTTCGAGCTTGTCCAGCAAAACTTTTGTTTTCTCTTTTATATCCTTAGCGGAAATACCGTAGATTCCGGCATAGAACATAATATTTTCGGCAACGGTCAGATCTTCATAAAGTGAGAACTTCTGACTCATATAGCCTATACTTTTCTTTATCTTTTCGGTTTCGGTATAAATATCAAATCCTGCAACCTTCAATTCTCCGGAAGTTGGTTTTGAAATACCGCATAATATCTTTATTGCAGTAGTTTTTCCGGCACCGTTAGCACCAAGAAACCCGAAAATTTCTCCTTTTGCTACTTCAAAGCTGAGGTTATCATTAGCAACAAAATCGCCGAACTTCTTGACGAGGTTTTTTACTGTTATTATGTTATCTGGCATAAAGTAATTTTACGGTTTATTAATCTTAGCGTCTCTGCGTCTCCGCGGTTAGTTATTTCACCGCAAAGTCGCAAAGGCGCTAAGTCGGATTGTTTTTGTTTCTCTTTTTCGTAATTAATTATTTTTAATTATTTACTCTGCCCTTTGCTCATAAGTTCCATAAACACATCTTCAATATTTGCATTAATTTCCTTAATTTCTGTCGCAGTAATATTCTTTTTATTTAAATAATCCATAATATTTTCAGGAGTTATTGAGTCGGTAACGGGAGTAAAATGAACGTACTGCCCAAAAGGATAAACACTTAATCCGGACTCAAAGTCTTGAAGCTCTTTCAGCAGCCGGTACATATTTTCGGCTCTTACAGCATACAGCTTATGATTGTATGAGGATGAAACAGCCGTTGGTTTATCAATAATCATTATTGAACCTTTCTGCATAAGTGCAACCCTGTCGCAAAGACTTGCCTCGTCCATATAAGGTGTTGAAACAAGTATTGTGATTCCGCTTTCTTTAAGTTTTCTAAGCATTTCCCAGAACTCTTTTCTTGAAACTGCATCAACTCCCGTGGTTGGCTCATCGAGTACAAGAACATCAGGTTTATGAATCATGGCGCAGCTGAGTGCAAGTTTTTGTTTCATCCCGCCGGATAATGCTCCGGCACGCCGTTTCTTAAAAGGTTCTATCTGTGCATAAATATCCTTAATAAGATGATAGTTTTCTTTAATTGTTGTACCGAAAATAGTTGCAAAGAATGATAGGTTTTCTTCTACAGAAAGATCCTGATAAAGAGAGAACTTTCCCGGCATGTAGCCGAGTATCCGTCTGATCTTTTTATAATCCTTAACTACATCAAGCCCGTCAACAATTGCAGAGCCTTCATCAGCAAGAAGCAATGTTGTAAGTATTTTGAAAAGAGTGGTTTTCCCTGCGCCGTCAGGGCCGATAAAGCCGAAAAGCTCTCCTTTTTGTATCTCAAAGGAAACATTGTCAAGCGCTTTTACCGTGCCAAAACTCTTACTTAAATTATTTGCAATTACAGAATTCATCACTTATTTGAAATTTACTTCACCCGGCATTCCTATCTTCAATGACCCGTCGTTTTTAACTTTAACCTTTACGGCATAAACAAGGTTAACACGTTCTTCCTTGGTTTGGATAATTTTCGGAGTGAACTCGGCTGTAGATGATATCCAGGAAACTGTTCCTTCAAGTTTTGTATATTCATCTGCATTCTTATCGATAAGTACTTCAACCTTTTGCCCTATTTTGATATTGGGAAGTTGCGCACCGCTTACATAAACTCTTAAATCGAGATAATCAAGATTTGCAATTTTATATAACGCTTTTCCCATTGTGGTAAACTCACTTTCTTCGGCATATTTATTAAGCACAGTTCCGTTTAATGGATTATTAATATAACACTTTCTGATATTTTCATTTACCTGGTCAATCTGTTTATCGATATTTTTCAATTCATTCATAATAGAGCTGTTTTGAGTTTCTATTGAATTTATCTGCTTATCGACTAAGTTTATGCTGCCGTTAATATCATCGACCTGTTTTTTGGTGGCGGCGCCGTCTTTAAAAAGCTTTTCTATTCTTGCTTTATCAATCATCAGATTAGCTTTTTGCTGTTTCTGAACATCTATCTGTGAATTGATATTTGAAGTTTTAACCGATATTATTTCTCTTTGTGCCATAAGCTGCTCTTTCTTAAGGACAAAATCAGTAGTGTCAATATATCCGGCAATAAAGCCTTCTTTTAAAACAGCGCCTTCTTCAACATTAAATTTCAATATTTTACCGGCAACTTCAGATGATACTATAACTTCTGTGGATTCAAAATTTCCGTACGCATCTGACTTTTTGTTTTTACCTGAACATGCCACCAGAATGCAGATAACTGAGAATAATAATACTTTTTTCATATTTGACATTTTACAAATTTTTAATAATTAAAGTTTTCCGAGATTATTAAGATAATTTACTTTGGCCATCTGAAGCTGTACCTTATGAAGTTCAAGATTCAGTTTTGCCTGAGTTTCATTATTAAGTTCCGTTATATATTCGGTAGAAGTGATAACACCGTTTTCGAGCTGAGATGAAAATGATTTTACAATGTTTTTCCTTATGTTGATGATCTCATTATCTTTTGCAATCAAACTCTGATATTTTTGTATATCGGAAATATCCTTTTGAGCGGAGATTCTCACATTCTTGTCAAAGGTTTCCTTTTGAGCATCAACAATGCTTTTCTGAATATCATATATTTTTTTCTCGTTAGCTGATTGATTCCAATTCCAGAAATTCCATGTAAGCTTAGCGCCAATCATGTAAAATGGTTTAAACTCATTAAGAAGCATATTATATCCAGGTCGCCCGATACCTGCCTGTCCAAATGCATATAACCGTGGAATGAGTTTGCTGTTGCTAAGCTTTTTTGAGGCATCGAATTTACTTTTCTGAAGGTCAAATAATGTCATTTCAGGTCTTGTATTTTCAAGTGAGATTGTATTTACTGAGAAATCAGGCAGTATAAATACCGATGACTCTGAAACAGTTTTGCTGATATATAATTCAAGCATTTTAATTGCCGCTTTTTTATTTTCAGAAGCTTCAATTACTTTTTGCTCTGTATTGAAAATTTCAGCTTTTAATATATCAGCATTCGACTGCAGTGCAGTTTCGTTTTTTACTGAAGCTTCAACTTTTTTTAACTTTGAGTTCAATTCAGCAAGCACAACATTGAGCAGCTTTTCATTTTCCTGCATCAGAATAATATTGAAATATATCTGATTTATTCTTTCCTTGATTTTATTAAGTTCAACTTCAAGCGATTGCTGGTCGGTTTTTAGAGAAGCCTTTTCAACATATTTCTGATATAATGTAGTATTGCCGTCAAAAATCACCTGATTTACATCCAGTGTTGCCTTATACATATCCTTGTTCATTGTGGGAAATGTAATAAACGGCACATCAACAATCATTTCGGTAACATCCGATTGATATGATGCCTGAGCGTTGATATTCATCTGTGGCAGATAATTTTTGTTGAGGTTTTTCAGCTTTAACTGATTGTTTCTGTTGTTCAGTTCAGCTTGTTTAGCAAGCGGGTAGTTTGCTTTTGCCAGTTCATAGCATGATTGTAAGCTAATGGTATCGCTTTGCTGGGCAAAAATCTGATTTGTAAACAAAAGCAGAGTGATTAATAAATATTTTTTCATTTTGCTTTAATTGAATTAATTAATACTTGTGTTATTACAGCCTTTCTGCTTTTAAAAAATATTTCCATTTCATTATTATCATTATTGAAGATCATTCCTTTGAGTATCGGTTTTGCAACAAAAGGGAAAACACAAAGACCAAGCATATTTACAATAAAATGTTTCATGTCAACTTCGGTAGGCTTGCCGGGAACATTACCGACAAGCTGTCCAATATAATCACCGGGGTTTAAACCTGTTTTCTTCATTAGCATTATAATCTTGTCAGGGTTTCTGTGCATTTCATGCAACATGAATATTGGAAGAAAAGGATTCGCTGAAAGCATATCAATATATTTGTCGACAAACAGCTCAATCTTTTTTTCAAAAGTAATATCACTGAACATTATTTCCGAAACCTTAGGAAAGAATCCTGAAAATACTTCCTGGAAAATTGCGTCGAAAAGCTTCTCCTTGCTTCTGAAATAATAATGAACCAAAGCCTTGTTTATTCCTGCTTCATCAGCAATATTCTGCATGCGGGCACCATCAAAACCTTTCTCCAGAAACACTTTACGGGCAGCATCAAGTATAAGGGTTTCGGTAGGTCTTTCTTCTTCTGTCATTTTATTAAATGGTTTAATTAATTAGTTTAAACAAAAGGTTTAACCAGATGGTAAAATTATAATTATATTTTATCCCGACAAAATATTTTTTTGTTTTTTTTATAAATGTTTAATTTCTTTTGGAATAACTCAAAAAGGAAATGACTTCAAATGCAGAAAAGACAATATAAAGAATAAAGTATTCAATAATAAACCCGAAAGCGTTTTCAGGGAATAAATACACATAAGTAAGTAAAGCAACAAGGTAAATGATGAGTTTTACAAAAGTGGAAGCCATAAAATTGGTTATGAATTTTGAGAAGTTTTTACCTGTTGCAGAAAGCAAAAAATAATACACTATAAGGTTTATGGCAAAAAAGAAAAGAACCAATATTGCAAAAGTCGGTGATGCCGGTTTTTTCAGAATCAATACAAAGCAATAGTATATAATAAGCATAACCAGCGACAGTATCGAGGTTTTCTTCAAGAAACCAATAAACTCGTTTTTGATCATTTTTTTTTAGTTCTTAATAAATCCTTAACGGCAAGGTATATTGCTATGAAAACGGATATTATTGATAGTGATATTGTAAAATAAGGTATTGTTGATTTAATAAGCTTGTCAAGCTCCCGACCGCCAAAAACTCCAACCAGAATAATAACAAGCATCTGTATTGCCATGCTTGAATATTTGGCGTAGAATTTAAGGTTACTGTTTAGGTCGCTCTTCATTTTTAATTACATTCACGGCAGGTGTATTTTGTTCATGCATATTACATGTACCAGATAATTTCGCGCCCGACTCAACAGAAAGTTTATTTGTAACAACATCTCCAATAAGTTTTGCCGAAGCTTTTAACTGAAGTAATTCTGCAACAGTTACCGTAGCTTTTATATTTCCTGAAAAATCAGCGCTCTGGCAAATTATTTCGCCTTCAACATGTCCTGATGGACCAATAACCAATTTTCCTTTTGAGTTGATGGAGCCGATTAATGTTCCGTCAATTCTCATATCTCCATTGCACTTAATTTCTCCTTTTATTGAAGTACCATTGCCAATGATATTAATTACTGTTGATTCAATTTCGTTACCTTTTGCCATGACTTGAAATATTAATTTACGAATTTAATTATAATTTCTTATAATTCTTGTTAAAAAACACAAGGTATTTTTCAACGTCCTTACTTTTGTAGAAAGTTGAATAATTATTTGCTGATATAACAAAATGTTGATAATCCCCGTTTTTTATTTTGGCTGTTAATGTGTTATTATTAGTGATTGACATGTAATAATCCATTGCTTTATCCTTATTATCAAATCTTGCAACATTTATCACTTCTCTTTTTTCATCTAGAAACAAAGTATTTACAACCAGTTTGTCAAGGGAGTACATTTTTAAATTATGGTCGGAAAAAGCAATTTTCATTTCATTAATATTAATGTTTCTTGCATCAACAATCATAATATAGAAATGAAAATCACCGGGGTTGAATTTGTAAATATTAATATCTTTATCATTATTGACTGTGGTATCGCCCGGCACACCCGAGCCATTATCTGACAATTCATTCAATGTGTTTAGAGTGTTTTGTGCTAATGTTTTTACATCACTTGAAGGATATTTTTGAATTATTCCCTGTAGTGCTTTTTTGTACATTTCGACACCTTGAGTTTTTGCAATAGCAAGAGCTTTCAGATATTCAAATTTTGGATTGTATTCTTTGCTGTTATACTTAATCAATGCGGAATCACAATTTTTAATAACAGTATTGTAATCAGAGTTTGTATAAGCCAGATAAGTGGTTTTATAATACCCGGCAACAAGATTTTTTAATGAGTCAAGAGTTCGGTAATAGTTAGGATCAGTAAGTATTTTTGAGTAGTCGCTATTAGGGAATTTCGTTATCAGCAGGTTTTTATAATAATCCGCTTTGGCTGCATTTTCTTTTTCTTCGTATATTTTAAAAAGATAATAATATGAAGCGCCGAGGTACTGGTTATCCGGAAAACGGTTTGAAAGCTTTTCAAATGATTCAATTGATTTATCAAGGTCACCGATTCCGTCTTTGAATATTATTCCCATATTAAACAGTGCTTCCTTAATCTTTTCGTTAGATTTGTTAATCATTTCAGGAGTAACGGGTATTTGTTTAAGATAAGCGTTTCTGTCTTTCGGATTAAATGAGGCAACTGCATTACTGTCAAGTCCGGCGCTGTCAGAATTCTGGTCTTTATTATCAAAATCAAAAGAAATAACCTGTTTATTTGTGAGTCTCCATAAATCTTCAAGTTTTCTGTTTCCCCACTTTCTAGTAAATTCACTGAATCCCATCGCAATGGATTGAGAGTTATAAAAGTACCATTGTGAGTTAGATGTACTAAAATTGGTATTGTTTGCAGCAAGATTATTTAATGCTTGTTGTCTGTCGGCTTCTTCTTGTCTTTTTCTTTGCTCATCAGCAATTATCTGTGCAATAATAGCATCAATTTTTTTCAGGCGTTCACCTTCAGGAAGTTTTGCCAACCGCTGAAGGCTGTCTTCAAGTTCAACAACAGTTATATTTTTAACAAGATCATTAAGTGTATTTTTCCTAGAAGCTATTGATGAAATATTCGGGTAATCTTTAGGTAAGAAAACTACTGCGCTGTCATAATAAATTTGTGCACTCTTGTAATTGGCAGATGTATAAAACATCTCACCCAGTTTAAGATAGGAAAGTCCTTTCTGATAATCATTTTTTATACTGGTTCGGGCAGAAAGAAGCAGATTATTAATAGCTTCGTCTTCATTATTTTCCTTAAGGTAAACTTCTGCAAGGGCGTAATATATCTGATCTTTGTATTCCTTGTTTTTTTCATCCTTCAACATTTTGTTCAGTTGGCTTTTAATAAGCTTGCTATCACCCGAGGCAACGTCATAACATTTTGCCATATTGATCTTTGCCGAGAAAGCCATTTCATAAGGAGGATTATAACTTAAAACCTTTCTGTATGACTCTGTGGCTCTTTGAAGATCTCCTGTGCGTTGAAATACTTGTGCAAGGATAAAATTCAGTCGTGTCTTATAATATTTCTTTTTATTGAGTTTTAATGATGCCTGAAGATATTCAATAGCTTGTGAATAATTGCCTTGTTTTACATAAAGATCAGCAAGTACCAAAGGATATTCTTTTTCAACAGCTTTGGTTGCTTTATTTTTTTCTATTTTTCCATTTAGACTTGTAAGGATATTCTCAGCATCACTATATTTTCCGGTCTGAATAAGAGCTTTAGCCTTTGTGAGGTTTGCACCATAAACAGTCATACTTTTTTTATACCTGCCGGCAATAAAGTCACAGGTTTGAATTGCCAGATCGTAATCTTGTTTATAAAGGTAAGCATTGGCTATCATAAGATAACTCCGGTCTATCCACTTAACGTGCTCAACTCTTTTAATGAAAATGGAATGTCGTTGAATTACAATTGAAGCTTTCTCAATAGCTCTGTCCATTAGTGCATAAATTGCCTGAGCATCTTGTTTTGACCCATAATTGAATACAGGAAGTACGTTAACGTAATTATCGGGAGCTTTTTTTTGCAGTTCGCTTATGCCTTCTTTTAGTGCTTCATTTCCATTAAAATATGCATTGTAATGTGCTGTCAGATTATGGTAGGCTCTTCTTGTAAATGTATTTTTTTTTGTAGAACAAGAAACTAAAATTACTACTATCAAAAATAGAAATAAAGGAGAAGCAAAAAAATATCTGGTTTTTATATTCAAGCCCGGCAAGATTTTTTTAAAACTAACGAAATTTTTACAAAAATATTTAATTTTTTTATTTTTTAAAACTATTTTACCGCAAATTAATAATAGAAAGCTGTTTTGAACACAAATTCCAAACAAGTTCCCAACTAATTTTTAAAATTATCCAATATTTACGATATTTGCAAAAAATTAGCATCATCAGATGGTAACCGAAAAAGTGTCAAAGTGGAAAAGGTTCAAGC
>CAZELC010000088.1:0-9761 GCA_964512865.1 uncultured Bacteroidales bacterium | reverse complement strand
CATGCTTAACGGAAAAAAGATAATTGTCATAATGCCTGCCTACAACGCAGGGAAAACTCTTGAAAATACATATAAGGAACTGCCTTTTGAGATAGTTGATGACGTAATTGTCGTTGACGATGCAAGCAGTGATAATACTTATGAACTTGCTAAAGAACTCGGAATTAATCATGTGATAAAACATGAAAAAAATAAAGGTTATGGAGCTAATCAAAAAAGTTGCTATGATAAAGCACTTGAACTTGAAGCTGACATAATTATTATGGTTCATCCTGATTATCAATACACGCCAAAGCTTATCCCTTCAATGAGTTATGTTATAGCTAACGGACTTTATCCTGTTATTTTAGGCTCGAGAATACTTGGCAAAGGCGCACTTAACGGAGGAATGCCTTATTATAAATATGTTTTTAACCGTTTCCTTACACTTTCGCAGAATATTTTAATAGGGCAGAAGCTTTCCGAATATCATACGGGTTACAGAGCCTTTTCAAAAGAAGTGCTTACTGCTATTAACTATCACGCAAATTCTGATGATTTTGTTTTTGATAACCAGATGCTTGCGCAGATTTTCTACGCAGGTTTCGAAATCGCTGAGATTACTTGTCCTACTAAATATTTTACCGATGCATCATCAATAAATTTCAGCAGAAGTATGAAATACGGCTTAGGCGTGTTAAAAACTTCGTTTCAGTATTTCTTTCAAAAGAAAAAGCTTGCCAGATATAAGATATTTGCCAAAAGCTAAGAATTGATGGATGAACAGTTATTAATTAATCTGTGGAAATCTGAGTAATCTGTGGTTATATTAAAAATTAATACAGATAGTCACAGATTAGCACAGATGTGAATGAAAATAAATTTATTAAACTGAGAAAGATTTTATTAATAGTTTTAAACTTAGAAACTGTTCCAAACTGGTTGAATTATGAGCAGAGATAAAAACATCTGTGGGTTTTGCAAAGGCGGAAACAGTCATGTTTTATATCCTACTTATGATATCTTCGGGAACAATTATACAATAAACAAATGTAATGATTGCAAAGCCGTGTTTCTGTCGCCTCAACCCGATAAAGAGCTGTTGAAGAAAGCATACAATACCGATTACTATGGAGCAGGTGAAACAAAATTCAAAAATTCGTTTATCGAAAATATAATTGACAGTTTTCGTTCGGGAAGAGCAAAAAGAGCATTAAAATTTGCAGGTCACAAATCAAAAGTACTTGATATAGGATGTGGTAACGGCAATTTTTTAATGTATTTGTTTAAATACGGAAAATTTGAAGTTTATGGAACTGAGTTCGACGAAAATTCAGCAAAAAGAGCTTCACTTATTAAAGAAATAAATCTTAAATCAGGTGAGATAAAATCAGAAGATTATCCCCATGAATTCTTTGACCTGATAACCATGTTTCATGTTTTTGAACATTTACAGGAACCAAAATTGATGCTTGACTTAATATATCAAAAACTAAAGCCAGGAGGGAAACTGATTATTTCAATACCAAATATCAACAGCTGGCAGAGCAAAATGTTTAAAGGAAAATGGCTGCATCTCGACCCGCCGCGCCATTTATTCTTTTTCACGCCGTTTGATCTGGCAGAACTTATGAAATCCCGGGGCTTTGAAATTGAACGAACAATATACTTTTCAATTGAACAAAACCCTTTTGGGATGGTGCAAAGCTTACTTAACAAGGTGCAAAAGAAAAGAGAAGTGCTGTTTGAGCTTCTGAAAGGAAATAAAACTTATTCCGATGGATATTCTTCAATAAATATATTCATGCAGAAACTGTTTTTTCTGATTTCTTTTCCTGTATTTATAATTAGCGATATCTTTGCTTCTGTTTTTAATAAAAGCGCCACAGTAGAAATGATATTCAGGAAGACAAAATGATAACTTATATAATAATTGCCGTCACCGTATTAATATCTGTCTTAGCCTTCTCCAACGGAGAGATTTTTTACAAATTCAGATTTAATCCTTATATGGCTTTGCACTCTAAGCAGTATTACCGCTTTCTTACTTATGGCTTTCTTCATGCCGATTGGGTTCATTTGCTAATAAATATGTTTGTCCTTTATTCATTTGGGCAGCTGGTGGAAGATTATTACAAATATATTTTTGACATAAAAGGAGGTTTTTATTATGTACTGCTTTATGTCGGGGCAATTGCTATTTCTGTGCTTCCTTCATTCGGGAAGCATAAAGATAATCCCGGATATAATGCCGTAGGAGCATCAGGTGCAGTTTCTGCCGTTGTATTTGCAAGCATTTTATTCGAGCCTCTTGCCAAGATTTATATGTTTTTTATTCCTATCGGGATACCTGCAGCCGTTTTCGGTATTATATATCTTATCTATTCCGCATATATGGGCAAAAGAGGAAAAGACAATATTGGTCATGATGCTCATTTTTGGGGCGCCATTTTCGGAATCCTTTTTACAATAGCACTAAAACCAAAGATTGTATTATATTTCATCAGTCAGATTACGCAGTTATTCTCATAAAAAAAGCCGGAAACTAGTTCCAGCTTAATTAATGGGTTTCCCCAATAGTAATTTTTCATTTGTGGACACCATATTAAGATATGGGGTAATTCTGCTGCCTTACGGTAGCTAGAACAAATATAAAATATAATTTAAGCCGATGCAAGTTTTTATGAAATTATTTTATAGGTCAAAAGACTAGTTTTTGCTTGTAAATTTTATAATTCTCGTCATCGAAACATACGAAATACACTTTTTCAGGAAGAGGATTTTCATTTAAAAATGCAATCACTTCATTTATTGCAATTTCTGCCGCAAGTTCCTTTGGGAAACGATAAACTCCCGTACTTATATTCGGGAAGGCAATTGTTTTTAAGCCGTTTTCCATTGCAATTTTCAATGAGTTTCTGTAACAATTTCTCAGAGCATTATATTCATTTTTATCACCTCCGTACCAAACCGGACCTACGGTATGAATTACATATTTTGCAGGCAGATTATATCCATTTGTAATTTTAGCCTCACCGGTTTCGCATCCGTTAAGTTTATTGCATTCCTCAAGCAATAATCTTCCTGCTGCTTTATGAATTGCACCGTCAACGCCGCCGCCGCCCTGAAGCGAACGGTTTGCTGCATTTACAATTGCATCAAGTTTTAAAACGGTAATATCACCTTTTAAAATTTCTATTCTTGTGTTTATCATTTTGCAAATTGTTTTATGATACAAACAAATCTATTGTGAAGCATAATATCTTATAAAAATAACAATTTATTCCCAAAAGAAGTGATTATCTGCAATTAATAAAAAGCGTTGACCAGTCGAAAATGCGGGTAAGCGATGGGTGTGAATTACGGAAAGTTAACAAATCAGAGAGCGGGGAAGCTTCGTCCGGTCTTGCCAGCCAGCTGGCTGGTTTCTTCCTTTCTTAATCAAGCAAGAAAGGAAAAATAAAAAAATAAAATTTCCTAAAAAAAAAGACCATCGTTTTCCGATGGTCTTTTCATAGATTTTCTCATGGCAATCAAGCAATCTTAGCTTTTTTAACAGGATGCTTTCTCTCACTTACTTTTTTTCCTCCTGCTGCTTCATATTCATTGCTGTCTTTTCCGTATTTGGAAGCAACACCGTTGAATACTCTTTGCGACATATCATTCAGTTTCTTTTCCTTTTCAAGGAATTGATTCTGCAGTACGTCAACCTGAGCAAGAAGTTCGTTGTACTGAGAGAGCATGCCTTCAGTTTCTTCCACTTCCATTCTGTAAGCATCGAGTGTTAACCCGTTACCCAAATCCAGATTCGGATCGATGGAATGTAATCCTGAAAGGCGTTTGCGTGCCAGAGAAATCTTTTCCGAAGATTTTTTTAGCCTGGACATTTTTAATGCTCCTTAATATTAATGAATAATATATTTATTTCCCGGACCGGCTTCTATGACAATAAATATCATTCAGCTTATTATAATTATAATTAACCGTGGGCCCGAACCACGATATATCTTGTTTGTAATTTATTAAAATATAATCAATTACATTTGCCTTTCTTCTAAATCCCGTGCGTTTTATAGGGAGTGTCCATTTAACTGTGTAAAGGCTCCAAGCCGCTATGAAATGATTTTATGAAAAGAATCATTGCCCGGCGCGGAAGGAAATACAGAAATTTCTAACTTTAAACAAAAAAAATGGCACAAAGAATTAAAAAAGCAAAACAAGAAAATGAAGAACCTATAGACGGATTGCCAAAAGACTTTTTCAAACAGTTTAAAACGATGTCTGAGATTGAGGATTTCTTTCAACAATTATTCAAGAGAGGTGTTCAGGAATTATTGCAAGGCGAAATGGATGAACATTTGGGATACGAGAAACATTCCCCCATTGGAATAAACAGTGGTAATTCACGCAATGGTAAAACAACTAAAGTAGTACGCAGTAAAAATGGCAAACTCTCTATTGAAGTACCTCGTGATCGAAGCTCAACCTTTGATCCCAAAGTAATCCCTAAACGTCAGCGCAGTATATCAGACAAGATAGAAGACGTAGTTGTTTCATTATATGCAAAAGGCATGAGTGTTAGAGATATTGAAGAACAAATCAAGGAAATATATGGCATTGAATTAAGTGATTCTACTGTAAGCAATATGACTGAACGCATATTGGTAAACGTAGAAGAATGGCAAACACGCCCACTTGATGAAACGTATCTCATTGCTTGGATGGATGGTATTGTATTCAAGGTGCGCAGTAATGGAAAGATTGTGAATAAAACGGTTCACCTCGTTATTGGTTTAAATACAAATGGAAGAAAAGAACTGATGGGGATGTGGATTAATGAAACCGAAAGTGCTTCTTTTTGGATGAATGTATTATCGGAGCTAAAACAGCGAGGTGTTAATGATATACTAATTGCTTGTACTGATAATCTAAAAGGGTTAACCCAAGCTATCAAAGCTTCATTTCCTGAAGCCGTATCACAATTATGTATTGTGCATCAAATACGCAACTCTTTAAAGTTTGTAACATCAAAGGATAAACCCGAATTCATGGCAGATTTGAAAGCCGTTTATGCAACAATTAACCTAAGTACCGCACAAGAAGCAATGTGTATACTTGAAAGCAAATGGGGAGACAAATATCCATATGTAATTAAGTCGTGGCATAAAAACTGGGATGAACTTACTGCATATTTTAATTTCCCAAAAGAAATACGCACATTGATGTATACTACAAATATTATCGAGAGCTTAAATTCTTTGGTCAGAAAATTTACTCGCAATAAAACTATGTTTCCTGATGATAATGCATTGAAAAAAGCAGTTTATCTAGCAATACAGCAAGCAAGTAGAAAATGGACACAATCAGTACAAAATTGGCCTTTAATTGCAAATCAATTTTTATTATTATACCCTGAAAGAGCTAAAATTATTATTATACCTTTACGCAGGTAAAGGGACACTTTACACAGTTTTTTGGGCATGCTCGTTTTATAGATATTAACAAAGGTTTTTAGGTTCCTAAAGATTGAATTCAGGTTCCTGTTTTCCTTTTGGAAGTACCTTAAGATTGAATTAAGGTTCCTCTTTTCTTTATGGAAGTACCCGAAGATTTAATTGAGGTTCCTTCGAATTAAATTTAGGTTCCTTTTTTCTTTATGGAAGTACCTATAGATTTAATTTAGGTTCCTGAATTCCTTTTTGAGGTTCCTTCAGATTAAATTCAGGTTCCTTTTACCCTTTAGGAAGTTCCTATAGATTTAATTCAGGTTCCTGTTTTCCTTTTTGAGGTTCCTTAAGATTTAACAGGGGTTGATATTAATTAAACACCGGTACCGGAAGTTCATTTTCATTAAGCCTAACTTTTATTAAGTTAAGCCGAAGTAGTTTGCATGGTCATTAAAGTTTTTTTTCTGTAACCTGTTTTTTTCAAAAATAAACCCGAACAATCCCTGCGCAATAAATAAAGTTATTTTAGCAGGGACGGTTCATGGTTTAACAAGTCGTAATTGCTTGTTATCAAAGAACGAATGTAAGTTTCGTAATACAAAATAAAAAAGCGATACACGGCAAAATTAAATGCCGTTAAACATACTAATTTAAGTTGTTTGTAAATACATCCACAGGCATGCAGATGTTTTATTACGATACTTGCAATGCAAATATACGAAGACAAAAATTATTTTCCAAAAAAATTGCAAAAAAAAATTAAGTTTGAAATAAAAAATATATATTTGAGCTTGATAATAAGTGATTGTATATTCTTATTGTAATAACTATCACTTGTTTTTTAGAGTGAATAAAAGGAAAACAGATATGCACTAATAGGTTGGATTAGTGTAATAAATTATGCTTATAAAATTGTTATGTGCAAGTTATTATGAAAAGAAAAGTTTTATTCTTAATAATATGTGTAGCACTTTTTGTTTTTAATACAAGGGGACAAACACCTGTTGATGCCCAGCATCCTTTTTCTCAAATCTTTTATTCAACAACTCCTGTAGGAAATCAATATGGTATTGCCTGGTTTCAGGCAGTTACTTTACAAAATGATCATATCCAAAATAATGGCTATATCTCTGTTGATTACATCAAGTTAATTGAAGAAGATACTTCAACCGGTATTGAAACTGTTCTTCACATAGAAAATTATAACGGAAGTGGTGCATTGACTTTAAATGAGGGGCGTTTATTTGAACGTTTCCCTAACTGGTATTACAATGGAACTTATACTGCTTTAACAAATTCAATTTGCTCAGGTGGATTTTTAACAATAAATGTAGGGCAACAACCTGATAAAATTAACCACTTTTGGGGTGTCAGACAATTGTGTGCACTTGGAAAACGACATAAAGTTGAAATAAGATTATTAATCTATGGAGATATTGCTTTACAAGCAGGAATGGATTATTGGACAAGCGAGACTGATACAGCATCAAGTAATTGTAAAGAAGCATTTTATTCAAACTGGTATGGCAATTCCGGTGGTAATTACATTACGGTGAAATTTCCAAATTATGGTCAACAAAATATGTTTGACAGAACTGATTATGGGTTTTACCCAAATGGAAAATTCTATTTATCAAAAGATCTTGTTGATTTTGTCGGTGGAACAAGTGTAGCAATTTTATCTGATTCAACAGGTTGGCAACCTGCATTAATGACACTAAACGGAAACTTTTATGAGTACAATACCGGCGATAATTGCTATTCTGCACAGTATTATTGCTTCCAAATTAATCCAGGCGGTAGTAGTTTTTTTGTTCCACACGCGATAATAAATAACCTCGTTTACCCTGGTGATGCAGTTGCAAATGGTTTTGGAGGATACAATTTTTATACTTCACCACAAACAATTTCAGATTTAAGCAGAAATGAAAATGATATAGGAATAAGCATTTATCCCGTTCCTGCATCTGCTAATGTTTATTTTAGCAATCCCGAAGATATTTTAAGCGTCACTTTTTATAATTGTACAGGACAATTAGTACATTCTCAGAATTTATTGAATATAAGTTGTGTTGATATTTCAAAATTTAAGTCCGGTATTTATATAGTAAAAATGCGGACATTTAAAGGCGATATTTTCAGGAAAATAGTGAAAAAATAAAATATATTGGTAATTCGATTTAATTTTATGCTTTAGAAACAATAATTTATAGAGAGATAGTATAATATGGAATTTTAACTGCATAAAGACACAGAAAATAAATAACTGCCAACCCACCCACGGATATATGTATCTTTGGGTTTTTTAATTAAAGCACTGAAAATATACAATGGCAAAAAAAGAGATTAAAGAAAAAGCAATTGAAGTAACCCTTTGGGATGCCGCAAATAAACTGAGAGGGAGCGTAGAACCTGCCGAATACAAACATGTTGTTTTAGGGCTGATTTTTTTGAAGTTTGCCGGCGACAAATTCGAAGAACATCGTAAAAAACTTATTGCCGATGGTAAAGAAAAATATATTGAGATTGCTGATTTCTACAATATGAGCAATGTGTTCTTTCTGGAAGAAAGCAGCCGTTGGAGTTACTTAATTAAAAAGTCGAAGCAAAACGACATTGCACTGCTAATTGATACGGCCCTGCATACTATAGAGAAAAATAATAAGGCACTTAAAGGTGCATTGCCTGATAATTACTTTTCACGTTTAGGTTTGGATGTTACAAAGCTGGCTTCGCTTCTTGATACTATTAATGATATTGATACTACCAAAGACCCGAAACAAGATGTTGTAGGAAAAGTGTATGAATACTTCCTTTCAAAATTTGCATTGGCTGAGGGAAAAGGCAAAGGAGAATTTTACACGCCAAAAAGCATTGTAAACCTTATTGCTGAAATGATTGAACCATACAAAGGCATAATTTACGACCCTGCCTGTGGTTCGGGTGGTATGTTTGTACAATCGGTAAAATTTATTGAGGCACACCACGGAAACAAAAAAGAAGTTTCCATTTACGGGCAGGAATATACCAATACCACTTACAAACTGGCAAAGATGAACCTTGCTATACGTGGTATTAGCGGAAACCTTGGCGAAAAAGCAGCCAACACCTTTGCAGAAGACCAACACAAGGACTTGAAAGCCGATTTTATTATGGCTAATCCGCCTTTTAACCAAAAAGATTGGAGAGCCGATAACGAATTGATTGACGATCCGCGCTGGCGTGGTTACGATGTACCGCCGAAAAGCAATGCCAATTATGGTTGGATTTTAAATATGGTAAGCAAACTCAGCGACAACGGAGTTGCAGGTTTTATTCTGGCTAACGGAGCATTAAGTGGCGGTGGTGAAGAATACAAAATACGCCGTAAACTCGTTGAAAACAATCTGGTGGAAGCCATTTTAGTGTTGCCACAAGATATGTTTTACACAACCAATATCAGCGTTACGCTTTGGATTCTCAACAAAAACAAAAAAGCATACAGTAAAAAAGTGGGTGACGATACCCGCAACTACCGTGATAGAGAAAAAGAAATTCTGTTTATGGACTTGCGTCAAATGGGTATTCCGTTTGAAAAAAAGTACATTCAGTTTTCAGAAGATGATATTAGTAAAATAACGGGGACTTATCATCAATGGCAGACCAAAGTAATTGAAAACATTCCTGAGTTCTGCTTTTCTGCAAAGTCTGATGAAGTAGCCAAAAAAGATTTTTCTCTTGTGCCAAGCAAATACATTGAGTTTGTAAACCGTGATGAGAATATTGATTTTGACCAAAAAATGCAAACCCTGCAAAACGAGTTTGCTCAACTGCTGAAAGCCGAAGAGCAATCGAAAACGAACTTGCTGAAAGTATTTAAGGAATTGGGGTATGAAATAAGTCTTGAACCATGATTAAAAGGATTATTAGATTACTTGATTATGAAATTTGAGGATTTGACATACAAGATTATAGGCTGTGCCATGGAAGTTCATAAACACTTGGGAAATGGGTTTCAGGAAGTAGTTTATCAAAGAGCTTTGGCAATTGAAATGCAAATGCAGGGAATAGAATTTAGTCGCGAACATGAAATGCCTTTGCAATATAAAGGACATGATATTGGCACACGAAGAGTTGACTTTTTTGTAGAAAATAAAATTATGGTAGAAATAAAAGCCTTGATTAACCTTGAAGATGTTCACCTTGCTCAAGCTATGAATTATGTGGAAGCGTATAATCTTGAAATAGGATTGCTTATAAATTTTGGAGCAAAAAGTTTACAGCATAAAAGAGTTCACAATAATAAAGTCTTGAACCATGACTAAGAAAGATTATAAAATTACCATAATTAAAAAA
>CAZELC010000087.1:0-9872 GCA_964512865.1 uncultured Bacteroidales bacterium | reverse complement strand
CTGGTCATTTGCATTTGTTGTATATTTCACAGGATTATCATATACTTTAATGTAAACAGTTCCGTTAAAATCAGATTTAACAGTGCCATTAAAATCTTCAATATTTCCTTCAACAGTTATTGTTTGCAAATTGGAAAGAGTATCGGTTTTACCGGTAACAGTTTTATTGTTAACAGATAAAGTTGCAATATTATATTCAGGATAATGAAGTGTAAGAGCAGGATCGCCGAGTAATGTAAAATTTTGTTTGTAAACACCTGAGGGGGCATTGTTTTTAGTTTTTTTAATTATATCGCCCAGACGCGGAGGATTATTTCGGTTAAAATCAAAACCAACCGTGATAAGGTTTCTGTTAAGAACTTCATTTGAGTGTGCAAAAGATATTCTAGTGGTAGTCATAAGAGCAATTCCTCCGCCGTTACTTCTGAGAAGAATATTTTCTCCTGCAGAGCTAGCTTCGGGGTTGTCGTAACGACTGAATTCACAAGTTGCTGTAACAAATAGCGGAAGGCAATAATCATTTTCCCAACTGTAAATATCACCATTCATTAACACTTCTTCTCCCGTAAGCCCGAATTCACCACCATGTCCTGTATAATTAAGCATGAGAAGTCCTTTTTCAACTCTTTCGTTAATAATTTTGTTAACATCAGGATATCTCGGGCCAAAGGTTGTATTTTGCTGAATAAAAGCGTCAAGATATATTTTATCAATATTAAAATTCTGATTGGTAGAATCGAGTAATGTGCAAAGACCTTCTGCCTGATTCAGATGTAAATTATTATCTTCATCATCAGCTATAAAGCAAATATCATTTTTCCAGCCTTTAATTCTTTTATGATAATTATCTTCCGGATAACCGATTTCATTTTTTTTAGTTCTGTATCTGATTATCTTGTCGACTAGATTTTTAGCTTCAGCAGGTGTTTTACAGGGTAATCTTCCGATTCCGGTATAAATCTTTCCGATAAGAGAACCAAGTTGCGAATCATCAACAATTCCATAAAAATCATCTGAAACATAAGAAGCTGTTGACACCATTGAGTTATTAGTCTGATATGTGGGGATAAAATTTGTATTATTTGCCAGTCGGTTTTTCATATCATAGGATCCATCGCCAAACAGCAGAAGATATTTGACATATTTTGAAGAATCGCCCTGTGCCCTGTCGTAGAACATTTTAACAAAGTCTCTGATTGCCGAAATGTCCTGTTTCCCCGAAGAAAACTCATTGTAAATTACCTGAGGCTGAGTTATAAAAACAGATAATCCGTCAATCTCTGAATGAAGCTGTGCAAGCCTTTGAGCTTGTTCATAAAAATCAGGGTGTGTTATGATAATTAAATCATAATTTCCAAGCGCATGAAGGTTTTGATTTTTGAGTTTTTCAATAAAAACAGGTTTATATGAATCGTTTGGTCCAAAAATTAAAAATTCATTAAGCGAATCCGTAGGAAATTTAAATTTTATAGTATCATTATTAATATTAAATGGAATAATTTGCGGTGTTGACGGTTCAGATACACTCATCAATACAAGGTTATTACCGGCATTTTTTATATTGTATTCAGCTATTCCTTTATTTACAGATGAAAGATTTCTGAATTGAAGCTGATTATTATTGTATTTAAGCGTTCTTATTGCATTAATTTCGATGTAGTTTAGCCATCCGATGGAAGAGATATCAGTTTTTTCGTATTTAACAGAAAGAGAAATATCAGGATTGTTCGGATAAATACTGAAAGTATCGATACATATTTTGGCATAATCAGAAGTTGCTGACTGGTCAACCATTGGTACGGTTAAAGAATCTTCAGACTGTGGTGTAATAAATAAAAATTTGGATTCAGTAAATGATCTTGCTGCAACTGATGTGGTGATAAAGGTTTTCTTGTCAAAACAAATATCCGGAAAATTAAAACTGAAATTATAGCAAAGGTTATTTCTAAAAACCTCTCCAAGCCAAAGTTTTCCGCTTTTGATCAGGTTCACGGTATCTTTTTCATGGAAAGCGTAATCATTAAAATCATTAACGCTGATATCCGGTGATTGCAAAACCGGCTCTGCTGTTTTAATACGCTTTCCCGACTCATTTGAAACGGTCAAAAAATAATATGAAAAATCGGAATAAATATTTACCGTATGGGTGAAGTATTTATTGTCAGTAGGATTCCAGCTTACCGGACCTTCGGAATAAAAGAGAATATAATCATTTGTATTGTTGAGCATCCCGTCACCGCCATCATTTACAAAAATTGAAATTTCTCTCAGGTCATCAATTCTATTTCCTTCTCCCGTTTCCGAGAGTATCTTTCCCCCATTACCATATATTTTAATATTTTGTGAGGATACAGGTAAAGTCATCCCATAGTCAACTAGGTCGGTATATAAAATTTTATAGATTCCGCTTTTATCGGTTGCTATTCTGTACCAATCACCTGTTGAAAGAACAGAAGCAGAATTATAAATAAAATCTGATTTATTGTGTTTACCAATATTTGAGTCAGAAGTATTACTTATTTGTGAATAACCGCTATTCAGCCCAATTATTATCAGGAAAAGAAAAAGTAAATTTCTTATCATCACCATTATATTATAGCAAATTTAGAAAGAAAAAACCAATTTGAGAAATTTTGTCTTTAATAAATTATATAAAGCGAAAGCAGTGGTTAAAATATTATCTGATAATTACAAGTTTTTCAAGTTTCTCACAATATTCTCCATTATCGTTTTTAACTCTCAGCTTATATATATAAACACCTTTTCCTATTCTGTCGCCGTAATCATCCAGGCCATCCCAGGGAATTGGATCAGCTCTGTATCCGTGTGTTTGAACGTAAGAATTAATTGTTTTTATAAGTTTACCTGATATGGTAAAAATTTGAATCTGTGCAGTAAGTCCGCAGCATGGCTGGTTATGTTCAAACCAGAATTCGGTATAAGTAGTAAAAGGGTTTGGATAGTTAAGAACATGAGATAACGCTAATTCTGCGGAAGCGGCCACAACAAAATCAACAGATGTTTCAGAAGAATTATTAAAGACATCCCAAACTTTTAATTTTACGGTATGATTTCCTTCAGATAATGATTTGAAAGGGAATTTTACTTTACCGCTTTTATAAGTATTCAGGTCAGATTCATAATATTCGTTAAGCACATAAGTGTTTTCGGTGCTATTATCCAAAACAGCTGCGATATCATGTCCTATTCCACTTCCGACAGTGTTGATTCCACTTGTATCATCGATGTATGCTAGCAATAATGGATTTTCATTAGTAACTCCACCGGAAACAAATTTTTCATCATTAAGATAAATTTTAACTTCCGGACCTAAGTTATCGGTAATATTATTATCTGAAGCGCCGCCGATAATAAAGTCTTCGAAATATCCTGCTCCATCAGAATTACCATTATGAGTATAGTAACTTATTCTGCCATTACCATATTTATAAGCAATATCTTTAGGAACGATGAATTCAAAGCTGAAATCACCATTTGTCACAGAAGCTTTTCCTTTATAAATCAGATTTTTCTGAAGGTAAAATGTCATCGGTGGATTGTTTTTAGTAGGCAACAGCATTTTCTTATCGAAAACAGTAGGAAATATTAACCCGTTAAAATCAGTTTTTTTAATTCCGTTTTCATCACCTACAAATCCCGAAATACTCACTTTTACAAGTGCTTTAACCGTATCAGGATTAACCGAAACAGGATGGCCGTTTATGGTTGCAGTTATGCAATTCAGTTCAGGATAATTTAGCTTTAATGCCGGGTCGCCAAGCATAGTAAATGTACTTACTGATGAAGAGCATGACATTTTATTTTTAGCACCTCTGACTGCATCTCCTACTCTCAGGTATTTTCCTCCGGTTTTCTTAAATATGAAATCATAAAAATAATTTGCAATAGCAGCGTTGGAACCGGAATATGCTAACCTGCTGGTAGAAAATAAGCTTACTCCGCCTCCATTTGGATTAATCAGAACATATTCTCCTGCAGAAGTTCGTTTTGGATCATCATATCTGCTAAATTCACAAGTAGCAGTTAAAAAGAAAGGTGTGTTATATTTATTCTTCCATCCAACTATATCGCTAACAGTAAGAATTTGTTCATGACTCCAGCCAAGTTCTCCTCCATGACCGATATAATTCATAATAAGTGCACCTTTTTCAACTCTTTTATTTATATCGCTATTTGCCATCGGACTCCTTTGTCCTCCCGGTGTTGAAACCTGCTCATAAGCATCAAGATATATTTTGTCAACATTATAATTTTTATATTTGGAATTTATTTTCTCGGCAATTACGTCACTTTCTCCCATAAAATTATTACCATCGTCCGAATCATCTGCAACAAAGCATACCATATTTCTCCAATCACCATAGTTTGAAACATTATTATTAAAGCTGCAACCATTAATTTCGGGGTTAATTTCAGCTTTTGTCATATAATTCAATATCTTATCAACAACGCCTTTTGCTTCATCATAAGATTTAACGGTTATTCTTCCAACTCCAATATCTAAAGAACCACCGAAATAGCCACCTTCATTATCATCAAGAAATCCGTAATAATCATCAACAGTTAATGAAAATGCAGGATCTAGAGAGTTTTGGGTTTGGTATGTAACGATAAAATTGGTATTATCGCTAATTCTGCTTAAGTTATCGTACGAACCGTCTCCAAACAAACACAGGTATTTTGGCATTTTTAAAGAATCCGAGCCGGCTCTGTCGTAAAACATCTTCATAAAATCTTTTATAGCTGTTGCATCCTGCACGCCGGAAGAGAACTCATTATATAGCAACTCAGGAATAACTACAATTACCGAAAGTCCTTCTGCACGGTGCGCATCGGCAAGTCTGTTTGCTTCTGCTTCAAATGATGAATTAGTAATAACTACCATATCATATTGCCCCAATCCATGAAGATTCTGATTTGCAACTGCTCCAAGCGATTCGGGTTTATAATATGAAGTGCCGTCAAAAGCAATAAATTCTTTTAACTCATCGGTCAAAATCTTATAAGTGTAAGTACTTCCATTTAAAATACCTTCGACATTTTTCGGTTCAGTAAAATCAGTTATATCCCAAACTAACATTTGACTATTTGCATTAGAAATATTAAATTCAGAAACTCCTTTATTTATTGATTCCGTATTTCTGAACCTCATCTGTCCACCTGTAAAGGCAAGACTTCTGTTAGCATTCATTTCAAGATAGTTAAGCCAACCTACGGCATTCAAACCTTTTTTATCATATAAAAGATTAATATTCATTTGAGATGACGGTGCCGGAACCTGGATAGTACTATTAGTCATACTTGCATAAGCATCATCATATTGAGGAGAAACAGGGTATATTATTGCTTCTTTGATTTGTGTTCCATTAAGCTTAATGTGAAAACTTGTCGAGCCAAAAGATCTTCCAACCAAACTTGTTCTAATTTTTACATTTTTTGAAGTAATAATATTCGGGAAATTGAAAGAATAGGAATATGAAGTATTTACATCGAAAAAATCTCCGAACCATTCCCGGCCCGATTTAATCAAATTAATCGAATCTTTTTCAAAAAAATTATAATCAATAAAATCATTTGCAATATAATCAGCAGGAGCTGTAATCGATGGTTCGGAAGATAATCTTTTTCCCGGTCCCAGACTGGCAGTTATAAAATATCCTGCGTATCCCGCATAATAGTTTTTTGTATGGATAAAAAGGTCGTTAATTGAATCATAAGTCCAATTAACAGGTCCTTTTCCATAAAAGAGTATATAATCGCCTCCGTCAAACCTTCCATCATTTTCGCCGCTGACATAGATTGCATTTTCCTTAAGGTCATCAAATCGTGGCACGTCGTTACGTTCCGGCAAAATACCGCCGCCGTTTCCATAAATCCTTATATTTCTAGGATCAACTCCTGAAAGGTTAAATCCCATTGAAACAAGGTCATCATAAGTGAGAATCTGTATGCCGGAATTAAAAACAGCCAGTTTAAACCATTCTCCGGTTTTTAAAACAGAATTTGCAGCATAGGTTCTTGATTTCTTAAGGTTTAAAATCGGGTGATTATAATCGGGTTTAATTAACAAATCAAAACTTATCAGCTTTTCTATTTTACCACTTAAAGGATCTGCAATTATGGGGACAAAATCAACAAAAACATAAGGGATTTTTCTGTCATAGTTAATCTTAGTATGGATATTTAACTCAAGATCAGCTTTATATTTGGCGGCTTTAATAACAGAATATTCGTCAGTGCTCAGTTCTTTATAAACCGGATTCTCAACTGATACTATTACATTATATTGAGAATTTTTAAGTTTGTAACCTTCAACAAAATGAGGTATTTCGGGATAATCGTCATAAACTGCTTTCTCAAAATACAATGCATTCTTTATTTCACTATCGTAAAACCCATTATTAATAGGTTCATTCCATGCAATAACGCATTTTATTTTCTCCTGAGAAAATGCTGAATATCCCAATAATAATAAAAGGGTAATTAGCAAAGCAAGGCGCTTGAAACTCATCAAAACAGGTTTAAAATTTCTACAAATATACAATTATATAATAACAACATTTTTTCAAAAATATTATTTGACGCCGTTTTTTTATTTCAATTAAAAAAAAGAATAAAAAAACTGAAACCTAATGAAAAAAAAAGAGTATAATTCACAAAAAAAAATTGAAAAAATATATAACGCTTTAGATAATAATTATACTTTTGTTGTTTCTCGCGGAAGAATTAATTTTATCTTTAATATTTTGTATTTATAAAAAATAATTTGTAATATTGCAATTTAATAATATAATTTGGCGTTATTATTCACAAAAGTTAAGATTTATGAAAAATAAATACACCTACATATTAATACTATTCTTAACTATTTTTTTCAGGGAAACAGGCTATTCGCAGGATCCGCATTTCTCACAGTTTTATGCAAATCCTCTGTATTTAAATCCGGCATTTGCCGGCACGTCATTATGCCCGAGGTTAATTTTAAACTTCAGGGATCAATGGCCTTCAATTCAGGGAACTTATGTGACTTATAACGCTTCGTACGATCAGCATATTGAAAAAATCTCCGGTGGTATTGGTTTTCTTGTAAATGCCGACAGGCAGGGTGGTGGAATTTTGAATACCTACACAGCATCGGCAATGTATTCATATCGTCTTGAAATAAACAGACATTTTTCGATGAAAGCAGCTTTACAAGCTACCTATTTTACCAAATTCCTCGACTGGCAAAAACTTCGTTTTCCTGATCAAATTGACAGAAGACATGGTTTTGTTTATAACTCCTCAGAAGTACCACCAGCAAGCCTTAACAAACAAAATGTCGATTTTTCCGCAGGTATTTTGGGGTATGGCGAAAAATATTTCTTTGGTGTTGCAGTTCACCATCTCACAAAACCTAATGAAGGTTTTATTTCACAAAGCCGCATGCCACGGCGTTTGACCATTCATGCAGGTGGTGTAATTGACCTTGTGAAGAAAACCAGAAGAAGAAGCAATACAGAAGGTCCAACACTTTCACCAAATATTCTTTTCATGCAACAGCAGAATTTTCAGGAAATTAACTATGGGCTTTATTTCAACAGGTATCCTTTTGTTGGTGGACTTTGGTTTCGTCAGAGTTTTACAAATGCAGATGCTTTCATAGTTATGGCCGGAATTCAGGCTGCCATGTTTAAGGTTGGATACAGTTATGATATTACAGTTTCTAAACTTACAAATGCCACAGGTGGCGGTCATGAAGTTTCTTTAGGTATTCAGTTTAACTGTAAACCGGAAAAGAAAAGAGCAAGACAAATTAATTGCCCATCATTCTAGTAAAAAAGAAAAACTTAAAAAGGTATGAAATACGGTAAAATTTCAACATTATTAGCAGGAGTAGTAACAGCATTATTCCTGATACCATCTTGTAAACAACAGGGTTCGCCTACCACAGGCTGGAATTATAACGACCCTAAAAATGGCGGCTTTGAAGTTATTCCTTACGAAGAACAAGAAACCGGGCCCGGGTTAGTACTGATTGAAGGTGGTACTTTTGTTATGGGAAGAACCGAACAGGATGTTTTATACGACTGGAACAATATTCCAAGAAGAGTAACTGTTTCTTCATTCTATTTAGACCAGACAGAGGTTAGAAATCTCGACTATTGCGAATACCTTTACTGGATTAAAAGAGTTTTTGGCGTTGACTATCCTGAAGTTTACAAAAAAGCTTTGCCTGATACACTTGTATGGCGCGACAGGCTTGCATATAACGAACCTTATGTTGAATATTATCTGAGACATCCTGCTTATCGCGATTATCCGGTTGTCGGAGTCAGTTGGGTTCAGGCCAGTGAATACTGTACATGGAGAACAGACAGGGTAAATGAATATATTCTTATCCGCGAAGGAATTCTTAAAATGGATCCTAATCAACAGAACGAAGAAAACTTTAATACCGACTCTTACCTTGCCGGCCAATATGAAGGAATGGTAAAAAATGACCTCGTTGATCTTAATCCAAACGGATCAGGAACAAGAAAAGTGCGCATGGAAGATGGTATTCTTCTTCCAAGATACAGACTCCCGACCGAAGCTGAGTGGGAATTTGCTTCTCTCGGTCTAATTGGAAATACTATTTATGAACGTGTTATTGAAAGAAGAATATTCCCATGGAATGGTCACATGGCCAGAAATGACAGGAACAACAACCTTGGTGAATTTCTCGCCAACTTTAAAAGAGGACGTGGTGATAATATGGGGGTTGCAGGTAACCTGAACGATGCTGCTGATATTACTTCTCCGGTTTATGCATATTGGCCAAATGATTATGGTTTATATGGAATGGCAGGCAACGTCTCTGAATGGGTAATGGATGTTTACAGACCACTATCTTTTGAGGATGTTAATGATTTCAGGTCTTTCAGAGGTAATGTGTTTATGACTCAGGTTAGAGATGCTGACGGTGTTGTGGAAGATAAGGACAGCCTCGGAAGAATTAAATTAAGAGAAGTTACTCAGGAAGAAACTGCAAACAGAAGAAATTACAGAAGAGCTGACGAAAGAGATTACCTCGATGGTGATTACACTTCTACTCTTCAACCAACAAACAACCCTGACTGGACAAATATGGAAGAAAAAACAGAAGGAGCAATGTACGACTACGGAAAAACTTCAATGGTTAATAACAAAGCAAGGGTTTATAAAGGTGGTAACTGGAAAGACCTTGAATATTGGCTGAGTGCAGGTACAAGAAGATTTCTTGATGAAGAATATTCTACTGATTTTCTAGGATTCCGCTGTGCAATGACCAGAGTTGGAAGCCCTGTTGGAAACTTTTAATTGAAAATAATTATTATATCGAAACCCCATTTGAATCAAGTGGGGTTTTCTTTTTTATTATAGCTGATGAATATCAAAAATTTATACGAATTATTTAATAAGTACCCTTCCGTATCAACAGATACCAGAAATATAAAACCCGGTTCAATTTTCTTTGCATTGAAGGGTGAGAATTTTAATGGAAATGCTTTTGCCGAAAAAGCACTGCTATCCGGAGCTGTATTTGCAGTTGTTGATGAAGAAAAATATGTTAAAGATGACAGGTTTATTTTAGTAAATGATGTATTAGATACATTGCAACAATTAGCTTTAGAACATCGCAAAAATCTTAAAATACCTTTTATAGGTATTACCGGAACAAATGGGAAAACAACCACGAAAGAACTTTTTAATATAGTTTTAAGTAAAAATTTCAACACCGCATCAACCAAAGGAAATCTAAACAACCATATCGGTGTGCCACTTACAATACTCGATATAAACAAAAATCATGAAATTGCAATAATTGAAATGGGCGCAAACCACCCCGG
>CAZELC010000086.1:0-10021 GCA_964512865.1 uncultured Bacteroidales bacterium | reverse complement strand
GAAACAGATCCCGACACAATAAATGCAAAAGCCGGAGCTTTCAACAGAGTTTTCAGGGCAGATCCTTTTCAAGGAAATAATTATCAGCTGAGGAGGCAAAATTTCAGCTATTATGGTTTACACAGGATTATTCTGTTCTCATTAAATGCTGAATATGCCTATCTCTATGAAATGACTGGAAATAACTCCCTTAACCTTACTACTCCTCCTGGAAATATTACAAACGGACTTGGAATATTTACCGGAATAAATTCAGACACTTTATATCTTGAGATTTATAAATAAAAACATCCCGAACTTATTTAGTTCAGGATGCAAAAAAGCTGGAACTTTATGGTGTTGGAAAAGAGCTCTGATTATTACTTTTATAGCATTTTAACTCTTTAATTAGAAATCATTATCCGGGCCATGATTTCCATTTCTGCCATCTTTACCCGGTCCGCCTTCCGGTCTGTTATGAGGAGGCTTTCTGTTTTTCATGTCCTCAATAATTTTTAAATAAGTATTATAATCTCCGGGTGCGGTTAATATTTTTTTAATTTTTTCATCTCTTACTTTTTCAAGTCCTTCCATTATTGTTTTGTCGCCGTTTTTGTTATATGCTTTATCGTCATCAAAAAATGCCACAAGCACTTTATTAATTGAATCTTTTTTAGAGGAAGACAGCTGTATTTTATTTGCAAGGTCGTTAAGGATATTTTTTGCCATTTCATCTCCTGATGGAGGCTGATGCTTTTTTTCAGGTTGAGCGTAAAGTGAAAAATTAAGCAAGATGCTTAAAAATAAAATCAGTATTGATTTTTGCATTGTATTATTATTTAATTATTTACAGTAAACAAAGCTTTATTTTCTGGAGTATCTTTTTATTATGCTTTATTTTTAAAATATAATTTCCGTTTTTAAGATTGTTTCGATAAATATGAATTCTGTTGCCAAATCTCGAAAAGCGATAGCTCATTTTTTCAGAAACATCCTTTCCACTTGTTGTAATTAGTTTAAGAGTAATATCTTTGAAATACAATGTCTTTGGGATATAAACAAGAGTTTCAAAATGAAATGATTCAGGGCATGCAACAAACAAATTACTGTCCTGGCTTTTTGCCCCAAGCATGATACCATAAGGAGCAAGTTGGTATTTCAAGCTATTTCTTCTTTCGCCAATAAATGATTTAAGGCCCGGAATTATTATCCCGTAATAATTAATGTCTTTTTCGATATTTTCATCAAACTGATTATTAGTATAGGCTTTGTTCGGGTCGGAATAATAATCTTCTTTAATTTTGTTTTTAAGGCTGTCAATATAATTATCCATTACATTATTAGAAAATTCAGTTGAAACCATTTCAGATATTCTTTTGACAAGAAGGCTTTTAAAGTAATTACTTGCAAGCAATCTGTATCCGAGAGCTCTGGCATTATAAGGAACAGAAGGGATGTAAAATATGCTGAGGTTTTGAAGCTGGTAAATATTCAGTCCCATCTGAAAATTTCCGAAAGCCTCGTTAACGTCCCAAGTAATCCAATTGAATTTACCTGAATTTTTATCATGATATAAATAGTAATTATGACCTGAGCCTTGATATGAGTCAAGATTTACAAAAATGATATTTCCAGCCCATGAATTGACGAGGTAATCAATATCAATTAGTTTTTTTATAGTGTCATCGAAGTTTGTGTATGATGAATAGTTGATCTTACTTATCAGGTTTATCAGATCTGACCAGTCGTTTTTTTTCTTGTTGTTTTTTAATTCATATTGGTAATAATAATTTTCCTGTTGATAACCAAGCCAGCCGAGTGAGCCGTTCTGGTCACCTTTAAACAGATTACCTTTACTATTGCCAAAAACGCGCATAAGAAAGGTTTTATCAATTTGCTCTACCAGAGTGTATAAGCCCCAATATTTGTCGTTAATATATACTTTTGCATAAGTGCATCTTGGTGCAATAATTCCATGTTTTTGACAAAAATCAAGATAAATTTTTTCTCTCAACATTGTAGGGTCCTTAAAACCATTATTGAGATTGAAGCAAGTAAGTCCGTCAAATGATTTTTCTGAAAATTCATCAAAATCAACCTTAATTGATTTTTTATATCCGGGATACCCCATATATGATGAATTACCTTTAAGATTGAACGCTACCGAATCAATCACATTTCCGTTTATATCAATTTTTCCCAATAACTTTCTTTCAGTTTTGTAATATTGACATAAAGAATCCCAGAAATTTTCCTGTTCGAAACTGATTTTAATAATATGAATATCCTGAGAGAGAAATATTTTATCTCCGGCATTCTGGCTTTTACCCATAAAGGACATAATTACCAGAAATATTGTAGTTATAAAGCAATAATTAAAATAAGTTAATTTATATTTCATTATTAGATAAATGAATCATAAATCAAATTTCGGATTAAAAAACAGACTTTACAAATTAAATATACGACCTATTGAAGTTTATAGATGAACTAAGCAATTTTAGGGATTCTGCATTGTATTAAACCCCTTTTTTATTCAAATTTTCAAAAAGTAAAGTTGTATCCAATACCTAAAATATAATCTGTCCAAGGATCAGGAACATTATATTCTTTTTGGATCATATAGAAAATATCGAATGAGTGCATTCTGTTAAGCTTGTACTCTGTGCCGGCGCAATATCTTACATTGTCAATATAAATCCCATCCGGTTTGTTCAGGGGAGTGAAAAGCTCTGAATAAATATATGGTGTAAATTTTTTATCTAAGTCGAGCTTAAGAGTTATTTTATTACGCAAATAATACTCAGGCATCATACCATCGGAACTGGAATAAACATCTTTATACTGGCTTTGAAACCTTATTCTGTATTGAACAACAATCGGTTTGAATTTTTCACGATAACTCAGATCAAAATAATATCTGTGACGAATGCTATATGAATCATCAAGCCTTCGTTTTTCAATGATTCTGTAATTTCCCGATATCCGGAAATTCTTCGATATTTTATAGGTTAATCCAATATCTGTAAAGAAAGTCCCGAGTTCAGTAAAATTCTCATTCATCCTGAACTCTTGTGATAATGTTGCAGAAAAGCTTCTGGTGATCTTCTTCTCAACGTTAACACTCATCCACAATCCTGCATCGTTAACCTGAGCGACAGAATTATATGTGCAAAAACCTGCAATCAGCAGAAATAAACAATATTTTAGATTATTTTTTTTCGTAGTAGTAAATTTTAATATTAGCGGAATCTCTTAAAAAATTAATTTCTTCAATTTCAACCCTATGGACATTTAACCCAGTTCTTTTCCTGAGGTCTTCGAGTAAAAGCTCATTTTTTTCAGGTTGAATAAGTTCAATGTTCTCATATTTAATTTCCTTACTGCTTTCTCGCTTCATAATAATTCTACTATCAAGTAAAAATGTAAAAATTATTATAACGCCATTAATAACTCCAAGTTCATAGAGTTCAAGTTGTATTGCACTGATAAGTCCGACAGCAATAAAAATGAAAAGATAGGTCATATCTTTCATTGAAATTCCTTCGGTACGATATCGCAGCATCGAGAAAACTGCAAAAAGTCCGAATGCAGCTCCCATTGATATCTTTATCTTATTCAATACAAAAGTGAGCATGAATATTACTATATTGAACATAAGGAATGTGAAAATCCTTTCATATTGCTTGTTATTCGGATAGTAAACAGCAAGAATTATTATAAGAAAAGTTGCAAGATTTATTAATAGACTGAATAGGAATTTTTCCCCGAGTTCAATAGTGTCTTTTTCTTTGTCTTTTTTCTTTTTCTTGTCGGATTTGTTATCGATAGTTTCATTACCATCGGATGACTGAATTACAGATTGTTGTTCAGAGTTAGCTGTTTCCTGGGCACTTACATTGTATGAAGGTGCCATGATACTTAAAAACAGAATTACCAAAAAAATTAAATTAATTTTTGACATCGCAAAGTTTTTTTAGATATAATATTTTTTCTTTAAAAAGATTATTTTTTATTTCATTATTGGTTGCTACAATACCAAGACAATATTTACTTAAACCTGATGGTCTGATATGATGTTCTTTCATCATTCTGATAAAGGAAGACGGCTGGTTTTTCCCCTGTTTTACTTCAGCAATTACAATTTGCGGATAAGAATATGAATAGTCGTTACTTTTATAACTTAGTTCACTATCGATAGTTACTCTTTCTTTTGAGGATTTGCTTACTAGTGTAATTCTTGAATATTTAACTAGTAATTTAGCATAGAAACTATCAGGGTCAAGTCCGGTTTTTTCGTTTAAAAACTCTTTTGCTTCAGGAATTAAGCTTTCACTAATTTCTTTAATTTTTATCCTTTTCTTGATTGTTCTGTTTTTATTGTTTTTATACTTAATCTCAAAAAAACTCAAATTAGAATCCATATAACATCTTTCTCTGATTTTGTACCTGTTAAGTTTTCCATTATGATGTTGATTATAAAAGCTCAAATCTTCTGTATCATAATAAATGGTTTCATAGTTACTCATTCTGATGTTTTTAATATCAAGAACATAGTACTCTGTCATTATCTTCTTTAATATCTCAGGCAGTAATTCAACTTTAAACAAATACTTTGTATCAACTCTGTCTAATAAAGCTACAGAATCCATTTCTTTAAGAGTGATCCCATCAAATCTGTTTAATATTTCGGAAATAATTTGCATTTATTTTAAATCAATAGAATTCGTAAATATATTTTTTGACAGTTTCCAAAGATTTTGTTGCATTAAATGTTTGTTTTGACTCTTTTAATTTTTTTGAGTCATAGGTATAAACAATGTTTTTAAGAAGTTTATCGTTTCCGTCATAAACGTCTTCTGAAATTTTATTGCCATCGGCATTGTATTTAAAGATTGTTTTCTTCACAACATTACCAGCAGCGTTGTATTCAAGCTCTTCTTTTTTGTCATTATTAGCATTATACTTATAGGTTTTTTTTTCGTATTTATTATCTTTCTTATCGTATTCGGTTTCTTCTATTTTATTATTATACGAATCATACGCTGTAGTTTCCTTATGGGTAATTATACCATCTTTATTGTATTCCTCTTTCAGAATTTGTCTGCCGTTTTTATCGTACATTTCTAATGATGCTTTGTAGGTAACAGTAGCGCCGTTTTTTACTTCACCATGCCATGTGGTAATTGATTTTATTTTATTGGCTTTAAGAAACTTTTTACTTTGAGCATTTACGCCAAGGCAGATTGTTAAGGCGACAACAATAATAATTATCTTTTTCATATCATTTAATATAAAACTGTTATTTGAGGTGACTCAATTACTTCTCCGTTTTTTGTTATTTCTATGTCCTTGATAATTGGAATCATGGCATTTGTTTGAAGGGTAGAATCCTTTGAATAGGCGAAAACATGATATATTCCTTTTCTGAGGTACTTGAATTCAAAACTGCCGTCATAGCTGGTTCTGACTCTGTCGCCAACGCTTTTTTCGTCACCGTATAAAATATAAACATCTATTTCCTGTCCGAAGTATTCATCCTGAAGTACGGTAAAAGTTGAATTATAATCTTTTACATAAACTTTTCCGCTTATACTGGAACTACCGCCTGAGCCCGCGTCTTTTTTACAAGCAGTCATTAAAAATACTGTTGTGAAACTCATAAATATTATTAAAAATTTTCTTGCCATGGTATTATCTTGATTAAATTAAATGTTCATATTATCTAAAGATCTCTAATTTCTTAACAATACTGAAATCATCAAAGCAAAATTCACAGAGATATATTCCATTATTCAAACTTGCTGTTTCCAATAAAAGTTCGTGTTTGCCTTTATCAAACACACCTGATGCAATTACCATCTTCTGATTACCGGTAATATCAATAATTTTCACTGTACCGGATTCTTCTTTTAAAGTATTAAAGCAAATTAATGATGATGAGCTTGAAGGGTTTGGGAAAATATTAATTACCGGCTGAATAATTTCAGAGTTTTCTTTTACTCCAACAACTGAATTCCCGGATAAAGAAAATTTATCAATCAAAACTCCCGCAATATTAATGAAGTTAAATCTAATACTGTCAGTATCTGCATTAACTTTTAATGCACCATAATTTGAATGATAATTTAGTATACTTCCGGGCAATGGATTATAAATTGAGTACAAATTTCCTCCTCCTGTGCCGCAAACCAGATATGTCAGTTCACCAATAATTAATCTTTCATAATCATGGTCATGTCCAGAAATTACAACAGTTGCGCCCCATTGTTTGAAAGGCCATTGCATATAGCTGGTATTTCCATGATATCCTGAAGTGAATGCCGGTTGATGGAAATAAACAATATTATATTCAGAAGTTGAGGTTGAAAGCTTATTTTTAAGCCAGTTCGCCTGTACAGAAGTATCAACAACTCCATCAGGTTCGTTATAATAACTGTTTAAAGCAAAAAAATGTACTTTTCCTTTTACAAAGTCATAATATCTTTCGTTACCAGGAAGGTGAAAATAACCCAGAAAAGTATTTATATCACCAGCATCATAATCATGATTTCCTAAGGCTGGGAAAAATCTGTTTACTGTATCTCCGACACCATAAATACCTATATAAGGATAGATAAAATCATGATAGTATGGGCCAACCTGATCGTCAATATTGCTGCTAAGAGGATAATAGCTATCGCCTGCAGTAATAATAAATTCCGGATTCCAGCTTCTTACCATTTGTGATACTGCAAGTGTTCCGGCAGTAGCACCATGAATATCAGATATTATGGCAAAATTTTGACAATAACCTGAAAATGTTTCCATAATGAGGATCAGAATTAATAATATATTGAAATATTTTTTCACCTGATTATTGTCAAATTTGAAAAGTTAAATTCTGAGTCATTTATTTATTTACCTCAATAAGCCTAGATATATCTTTTATTTTTATGAAATATAATCCATTAACAAGGCCCTTCATTGATACGGAATATGAATCTGTATTTTCCGGAATAGTATATTCTGCTACCTTTTGACCTAAGGCATTAAATACTGAAAGGTTTTGCGAGCTCTTATCATTTAGTCCTGAGAGATTTATATTTACAAAATCCTTTGTCGGGTTAGGATATACATTAAAAGTGCTGTTTTGTTGATAAGATTGAATGCCTGACAAATCTGTAAGTTTAGAAACTCCTCCGCCTGTAGCTATCCATAAGTTATCTTGTTTGTCAATTGCCATTCTTATTACCTGAGCATCTACAAGTCCGTCAGCTTCAGTATATGAAGACCAGGTGCTACCATTATATCTGGTTATTCCACCATCAAGATTATAATCTGCATACAATCCAATCCATATTTTTCCTTTAGAATCAATATCAATATCTCTTACAAAATTATTGTACAATCCGTTTACTGTCCTGAAATTTGCCACCCAGTTTCCTGAATTATTGAATTCTGACATCCCGTACCATGTTCCTATCCATTTGTTGCCATTAGTATCAATAGCAATAGAAAAAACATTGTCATCAAGAAGGCTGTCGGCAGTGGCTTTTGATATTGAGTCAAAAATTGTATTATTATATTTCATAATTCCTTTCATTTGTGTTCCAAGCCATTTATTTCCTAATTTATCAACCGTTATGAAAGTAATTTCATTTGTTGTCATTCCATTTGCAGTTGTATAATTTGTCCAGGTTGTGCCATTAAATTTTGAAACACCTGTGAAAGTGGCAAACCAGACAGAACCATCAATGTCTCCTGCAATATAATTTACAGCATTGTCAATAAGTCCGTCACTAGAAGTATATGAAGTCCATGTTGAACCGTTGTATTTACTTACACCACTCTGAGTTCCAACCCAAATATTGTTATTTTTGTCAACGGCAATACAGGTTACATAGTTATCAACCAGACCGTCGGTTGTAGTATATGTTGTCCAGCTGACATGATTATATTTTGCTACTCCGGCAATTGTGCCGACCCAGATATTATTATTTGTGTCTACGGCAACACCACCGTTAATAAAATTGTCGGGTAATCCGTTTGATGTTGTGAAGTTTGTAAACGTTACCTGTGCAGTTGAGTTCATCACAAGTGAAATAATCACAAGGCACAGAATTTTTGAGAATAAACTTTTTGTTTTCATTTTTATTTAATTAAGGTTAATTTTTTATTAATAATTTGCTGATTTTCAAGCACTATTTTCATGTAGTAAATGCCATTGCTAAATTGAGAAATGTTAATGATGTTTTTGTTTTTTTCATTCAAAATAATTTTTCCGAAAACATCAAAAACCAGAATTGAATAGTTGTCAGCTTTGTTTACCCAATCAAGTTTTACAATTCCTGACGTTGGATTAGGGAAAATATTGACATTTTTATTATCTGTTATTTCATTCAGCCCTGATGAAACTTCAATTGTAACAGATGCTGTTGAAGAGCAACCAATATCCGTATTTGTAATAGTAACAGTATAGGTAACTGTAGCGGCTGGTGTAGCTACAGGATCGGCAATGTTAGGGTCAGTAAGATTTACCGATGGTTCCCATGAGTACGTATATGTTGGGCTTGTTTCGGTAACTGAGTTTGCCAAGGAGTTTAAATTTACTGGTGTTCCCTGTGATATATAATAATCAGACGCACTTGCTGTAACAATAGGTCCTCTTACATAACATTTTGTAAATCTGTAGGCATGGGATGAATTTGTACCGGCTTTTGTCCAAAGTTGTGTTCCTGCTGCATTAACTTCATATACATTTCCAAAAGAATTATTTACCAGCATATTTCCATTAGGCAGTTGTTGCGAGTTTCCCTCATTGCTTGCTTTAAAAACCGAGGTGAATTCATAGTCGAAAGTTGCCGGAGCAAAAGCAGTACCTGAGGTTCGGGAATAATTATATCCATCGTAAGGAGGATTCCAGATATCAACTTTCGAATAATTGGGAGGGTTATTATTGAAACCTGCAAGATAATTTGGATAATTGGGGTTGTCACTTGGAACCCAATGAGCATCATGAATTACATTAAAAATGGTCGATCCGGTTGCACCATACGAATTAGGATTTCCCCATCTGTAAAGGAAATCACCACCATTTCCTGAATTTCCGCCGGTATGCCCTGCGGCTTCTGCTGTAGTTGTGCTATGGTCAATTACAAAGGCAGAGTTCATAAAATGCATACTCACAACAATCTGATCAAGTACAGGATTATAGTCAATGCCATTCATGTGGTATCTGTCAGGAAGATTTCCTGTACCGTTATAATTGATATTCATCATTTGCGGATTATCAATAAAAGAAGTAACATAATGGTCTTTCGCAGGATCGGTGTTCTGACACATATGATCCCAAAGTTTCCATTCCCAAACAATTACCCCTGTTGTTGGACCGGTTTGGTGAACTTCAATAACTTTCTCGGAATAATAAACAGCATTTGAGGAAGAACCTGCGGCTACTGCCTCAGCTGCTGTTTTGTAATCATAGGATATCATTAGAATATTTCCATTCGGCATAGGGCAAATATCATGGTGAAGACAATACTGATTGGTGGCATAGTAAGTCCAGTCCCAGGCAACAGTTCCATCCCATAGAACTTTTTGAATACCGCCATGGCAGGGACCAACATTCCATGTATTACCTTGTGGTTTATAACTTCTTACAATAGTATCTCCGTATGTCAGATAAGTGGAATATACTGTTTTCTTTGAAGAGTTGAATGTCCAGGTATGAAAAGTTACCGGAGAATCAGAAGTGTCAATAAGGTAAGCCTGTGCTCCATTTTTTGTGGCATACAAAGTATATAAGCCCCATTGCTGACCAAATGAAATAAAAGTAGAAAATAATAAAGCAAAAATAAAAAAATGTCGTTTGATTTTTTTCTCCATAAAATTTGTAATTAGTGCATTTTTACTTTTCTAATTTTTTCTCGGATTCTTAGCAGTTAATTTATACTACAATATTAAATGATGAGCACAAATTCTCCGTTATAAATTCTCAGAATTATTTTATTAATATTACTTTTTTATTGTAGATGCTTACATTCTCTGTTTTAACAACGAC
>CAZELC010000085.1:0-10030 GCA_964512865.1 uncultured Bacteroidales bacterium | reverse complement strand
CGCTATAGGCGGATTGCCGAAGTGGGTGTTTGTTTAATAATTTCACTTTCACTCTGATTTTCGCCGTAGGTGCAAGAGATTATCTTATATACACCACTATTTCAAAAATAGAAGCCTGATAATTGAAAGCATGAATTGAGTTTTTTGAAAAAAAATAATACATTTGTGATTAAATTAAGCTTCTGATGTGTGGAATTTGCGGACTCGTAAACCTTGGTAACAAAGAAATAAACCTTATAAATGCTATTTCTGGGATGTCTTCATCTATTCGTCATCGCGGACCTGATGATGAAGGGTTTTTGTTTTTCGGTACTGAAAAGGTCTTAACAGCCGGTACCAGTGATACTCAGAAGGAAGCCTGGAATTCTGCTTTTGCTAATAAGCCTGAATTTGGAATTGATGAAGTAAGTAACAGCTTTTACGGTGCTTTCGGTCATCGCCGCCTATCAATAATTGACCTTTCCGAAGCTGCACATCAGCCGATTTGCAATAAAGAGAAAAATATCTGGCTGACCTATAACGGTGAATTGTACAACTTTCAACAGCTTAAAAAGGAACTTGAAGCAAAAGGTCATAACTTCTATTCGAGAACTGATGCGGAAGTTATACTTAAAGCTTATGAAGAATGGGGTTTTGATTGTTTAGACAAGTTTAACGGAATGTGGGCGTTTGCAATTTACGATAGAAGGAAAAACATAATCTTTGGTGCACGCGACCGTTTTGGCGTAAAACCATTCTATTATTATAAAAATAACGATTTTTTTGCATTTGCATCCGAACCAAAGGCATTACTTACACTTCCATTTGTTAATCATGCGATTGAAGAGAAAAGTCTTTTTGAATATCTCCTTTCAAGTCAGATTGAACTGAATGAGGAGAACTTTTTTAAAGATATAATAGAACTGAAAAACTCATGTTATTTTGTCATCGACATGTTTGACGCATCTTTTAAAGTTGAAAAGTATTACTCCATTAATTATAATAACAGTTTTTTAAAGTTTGAAGACAGAAAGTTTGAGGAATACTCTGAAAGAATAAAAGAGTTGTTGACCAATAGTGTCTCTTCTCATCTTGTTTCGGATGTTCCTGTCGGATTTTGTCTTAGTGGTGGCATTGATAGTTCCAGTATTGTATGTCTTGCAGATGAAATTAACAAAAAGAAAAGTCTGCCGCAGCTTACACCTAATCTTAAATGCTTTACTTCATTTTATGACGATGATGTTTTTGATGAAACAAAATGGGCTGAGCTTGTTGTTGATAAATGTGATGTAGAATGGCATAAAGCTTACTGTGACCCGAAGAAAATTATTGACGATATTCCCGAAATCATCCGTCATCATGATATGCCTTTGTGCTCAACAAGCACGTATGCAATGACTCAGGTTATGAAAGCAGGGGCGGAGAATGGAATAAAAATTATGATTGACGGTCAGGGTGGTGATGAACTTTTTGGTGGTTATCCTGTTTTCTATCCTTCTTATTTTATTAATCTTCTTAAGGATAAAAAGTTCTCAAGGATTCTTGGGGAGTTAAAGCATTTGCAAAACAGTCCGGTTAACAAGAAGATACTTTTTAAAGTAATTTCAAAGATAGTTCTGAATGAGTTACTTGCTCCTGAAGCTATACATTTTTTCAGGAATAGTCTTTTTCCTCATTCCAAATATATAAATCAGGAAATGCAACGGAAAAACAGATATAATTTTGTTGCTTCTTATGATTTTAGTCCTAAAAAGCTTAATGACCTGTTGTTTTATTATTATACTGATTATTTTCTGAAATTTGTATTACGTTTTGAGGATAGATGCTCAATGCAGTATTCAATTGAATCGCGTACACCTTTGGCGGATGACTTGTCATTGGCAGAGTATGTATTTTTTCTGCCATATAATTATAAGATAAGGAATGGCTGGAGTAAAGCACTATTGAGAGATTCTATGAAAAATGTAATTCCTGATCAGATATATAAACGTACTGATAAAATGGGGTTTTCAACACCGCAGCAAAAATGGTTGAATAAAATAAATAAAGAGATCAAACAAAAGATAATCGATTTGTCGCCCATTGCCGGAAACTATATAAACACTGAGCTTTTACTGAAAGACTGGGATATGATTTTCAGTCAGAAAGGCAATATTCGTTCACAGGATTTTGTCTGGCGCTGTTACAACTTCCTTATCTGGAAAGATATTTATTTCAAGGGATAAAAAAGGCAGAGTAGATTCCTTGCGTCTCTGCGGTGAATTAATTTGTAATGTATTATTAACATCTTTGCGTCTCTGTAGTACAATATTTTGCAATATATTCTTGGCGTCTCTGCGCCTTTGCGGTGAAATATGTGGTATGTGCAAATATGGAAATTCGTTAATTTGATAAATCAATAATTCTTCAATTCAATAAATCAGCAATTCATCAAATTTTGATTAATTTTGCATAAAATTGATGTCTTGTCAGATATAATTAAAATATTACCAGATTCAGTTGCCAACCAGATTGCTGCAGGAGAAGTTGTGCAGAGACCGGCTTCTGCCGTTAAGGAATTATTGGAAAATGCTATTGACTCAGGCGCTACTGAAATAAAACTTATTGTCAAAGATGCCGGCAGAACTCTTATTCAGGTTATTGATAATGGTTGTGGAATGTCGGATACAGATGCTAGATTGTGTTTTGAAAGACATGCAACTTCGAAAATAAGAAATGCTAATGATCTTTTTGCTATAAGAACCATGGGCTTCCGAGGTGAAGCGCTTGCTTCCATTGCTGCTATTGCACAGGTTGAGTTGAAAACAAGAAGAACAGAGGATGAACTTGGAACTGTTATTAATATAGAAGGTTCTAAAGTAATAAGCCAGGAAGTTTGCAGTTGTAATGCCGGAACGTCAATTTCTGTTAAGAATCTATTTTATAATGTTCCGGCCAGACGTAATTTTTTGCGGTCAAATGCTACCGAAACCAATTATATTATTGAAGAATTCCAGCGTGTTACACTTGTTAATCCGGATATTGCCTTTTCTTTATCTCATAACGGAAAGGAAGTTTTTAACCTGAATAAGAGCAATTTAAAGCAGAGAATAATCAGCATTTTTGGAACTAATTATACGCAACGACTGCTTAATGTTGATACAGATTCGAATATCGTTAAAATTACCGGTTTTTTGTGCAAGCCTGAATATGCCAGAAAAACCCGTGGCGAACAATACTTTTTTGTGAACAACAGATTCATTAAACATCCATACTTTAATCATGCAGTTACGGATGCCTTTTCTGAACTATTACCTAATGATGCCTTTCCTTCATATTTTATTTTTCTTTCTGTTGACCCCAAAACTATCGATATAAATATTCATCCAACCAAAACCGAAGTGAAGTTTGAAGATGAACGAAGCATTTATATGATTTTGCGATCTGCAGTTAAACAATCTCTTGGGAAATTCAGTGTTACACCAAGTCTGGATTTTGAAATGGAACGTGCACTCGATTTCGACCTTTCTGATAAAAATGGACCTGTCAAAATACCTACAATTAAAGTCGATCCGTATTTTAACCCATTTGATAATCAGAAGAAAACTCTGACAACAAGAGATATAACAAACAATAAAAACTGGGAAAAGCTGTTTACAACAAAAGACGCAGAAACAGAAAGACAGTCGCCAATTGAAAGTGAAAGTGACGATTTACAAGGTGAGCAGAAGAAAATATATACTGAAGACACAGAACTTAATGGCAAATTTCTGCTGTTTTCGGGGAAATATATTATCACAAATTTCAGGTCGGGATTGATGTTTATAAATATTTATAATGCCCGTGAGAGAATATTTTATGAAAGGATAATCGCTAATTTTGATAATGCCGGCTCTGAATCACAGAACCTATTGTATCCTGTTACAGTTGAATTTTCGCACGCTGATGCTGGAATGCTAATGGAACTAAAAGATGAAATTAGGAAAACAGGACTTGAAATAGATTATTTCGGAGGTACCTCATTTGTTGTCACAGGTTCTCCTGTTAATATTGATGTGGAAAATATTGCAGAGCTTCTGGAAAATATATTAGAGGATATAAAAAATAATACCTTTGGTGTAAAGGATGATAAAAAGAGTGATATTGCTCTTACAATGGCAAAAACGTATGCTTCAAAAGCGGCTAATAATATATCAAATGATGAGATGCTGGCATTGACGGGGGAATTGTTTGCATGTAAATGTCCTGATACATCGCCTTCAGGTAAACCAACTCTATTTATACTTTCTGAAGAAGAAGTTGAAAAGCGATTTAAATCGGGGAGATTATAATTTTGTTTTACAAAATTGTATTGTTGAAATTCTGCTTACAATATAGTAATGCAGGATGAGATATAAACGATGAAATACGCAAAATTGAGTTAAATAGGATGTTATAATGATCATTATAAAGTATTCCACGATTGCTGTCAGGAATACTTTGAGAAAGAAGATAATAATAAAGAATAACAATGTTATTGAGAAATACTAATAAGAAAACATAATGGAACAATACAGGCCGGCGGGTTTTAACTTATTGCCCACAGTGGTTAAAAACCTTCTGATAATAAATATACTTTTCTTTCTGGCTACTTTTGCAATGGGCAATGCTTTTAATATTGATCTTTCTGATATTCTTGGGCTACATTATTTCGAAGCAGAAAAGTTCAAACCTTACCAAATTATTACCTATATGTTCATGCATGCCAATTTCGGGCATATTTTCTTTAATATGTTCGCGTTATGGATGTTTGGATATGCGCTTGAAAACCTGTGGGGGCCAAAAAGATTCCTTGTTTATTTTGTAATAACCGGCATGGGCGCCGCGCTTATACAATATATTGTAATATATTTTGAGATGGCGCCAGTAATGCACGCCATTGATTTGTACAAGCAGGATCATTCATTGTTAAAGTTCAAGGAGTTTATGGAATCCGGTAATTTTAAAGTGGCATCTGCTGATATTCAGAATCATTTCGAGAGTTTTAAAAACTCATATAATGCAATTCTTTATCGTAGTGATACGCTTGTTGAGTTTGCAAACCATTCGTTGAACCATGTGAATTTTCTTTCTGCAAATGCTGATTCATTAGGTTTAGGTGCCGATCTAGTAAAACATAATACTGATTCAATAACTGCAGTAGCTAATTCAGCAATTATGCAATCAGATTCACTTCAGGCCAAAGGATTGCAACTTTCCCTTCAGTTTATTGACCAATACAAAATGGATATGTTAAATGCGCCGCTAGTAGTTGGTGCTTCAGGTGCTGTATTCGGGATATTATTGGCTTTCGGAATGATGTTCCCAAATACTCTGATATATTTATATTTTGCTATCCCGATAAAAGCAAAATGGGTTGTAATCGGTTATGGTGCAATAGAACTTATTATGGGCTTTTCAAATAATCCGAATGACAATGTGGCACATTTTGCGCATTTGGGCGGAATGTTGTTTGGATTTATTCTGATAATGTTTTGGCGAAAAAACAACAGAAGGAAATTTAACAACTATGGCTAATTATTATTCGAATTTCTCTAATAATGCAGGTGGAAATAATTTTCGTCCGCCTCAGATTTCACCTCTTTCAGCTCTGAAAAACTTCTTTTTAAGCAAATCTATGCTTTCCAGACTTGTGATAGTAAATGTTGCAGTTTTTCTTCTGGTAAGCATTTACAGATTATTTCTGTATCTTCTGCAGATTGATTTTGTTCAGGGTGGACTTTATGATATTACTTCTTGGTTGGCAGTTCCTTCATCACTAACCAACTTATTGCATAAACCATGGACATTGCTCACTTATATGTTTCTGCATGTGGGCTTCTGGCACCTCGCTATGAATATGCTTGTTTTATATTTTGGCGGAGTCATGTTTAAACAATATCTTGGTGAAAAGAAATTACTTGCCGTTTATATTTTTGGAGGTCTTTTCGGAGCTTTTTTCTATGTGCTTGCATTCAATATATTTCCTGCGTTTTCAAATGTTGTTAATATTTCGGTTGCACTTGGAGCATCTGCCTCTGTAATGGCAGTTATTATTGCAGTGGCGACATATATTCCCGATTATCCGGTTTATTTGTTCTTCTTTGCTAAAGTTAAGATGAAATATATTGCACTAATTTATATTGCTCTTGACATTCTAAGTATAGAAAAAGGAAATCCAGGTGGTCATATTGCTCACCTTGGTGGAGCACTTTTTGGATTCCTCTTTATATTATTTCTTAAGAAAGGTGTCAGTTTAAAAAGGATAATTACTCCTGTTAAAAATTTGTTCAGACCGGGAATAAAGGTTAAATATTCAAAGGAACCATTTAAAAAGAAACCTCTTACTGATGATGAATATAGTTATCAGAAAGCCGACCATCAGAAAAAAATCGATGCGATTCTTGATAAAATATCAAGCTCAGGTTATGAAAGTCTTTCAAAAGATGAAAAAGAACTGCTGTTTAAATCAAGCAGGAAATAATATAAGATGATTTTGAAATTGTGATTCAGGCACTCGCAAACATCCAATAATATTTTCTTTAATCTTTTTTAAATTTTGTATTTTAGTGATTATCTTAGCAACTAAAACTGCGAAATTTGCCTGTTACCAAAAAAAATAAGCTTGGTTGGTTCTGGAAGCTGACATTCTTCCTGAATATTATATGCGGACTTTTTCTGATACTTGCTTATATGTCATCTTATATAGAACCGAAATCGCTCCCGCTGCTTTCTTTTTTGGGGATTATTTACCCCGTTTTACTTATAGTCAATTTATTTTTTATTTTCCTCTGGTTGATAAAGAACTTTAAATATTCCTTTTTATCACTGATTTGTATTTTAGTAGGCGTCAATCATATTTTTGAGAATTTTCAGTATACCTCAAGTACTGATCTTAAAAACAAAAAAGATCTGATAAAAATTATGTCATATAATGTGAGAAATTTTGATTTGTATAATTATAAACCTCACTGGCAGTATAATTTTGAAAAGCGAAACCTTATTTTTGATTATATTAAGAAGGAAGCACCTGATATAATTTGTTTTCAGGAGTTTATGAATGATAAGCTTGGGGAATTCAAAACCCTTGATACGATAATAAAATTCCAGAAAGCTGCAAATGTGTATGCTGAGTATTCTTTCGTTTCAAGAGGTGTTAATGAATTCGGCATCGCTACTTTTTCACGCTATCCTATTGTGGATAAAGGAAGAATTGATTTTCCTAACTCAAAAAATAATCTTTGCATTTATACTGACTTGCAAATAGGCAAAGATGTGGTCAGAGTGTATAATGCGCACTTCGAATCTCTGCATTTCAGTGCTGATGATTACAGAACAGCTGAAAACATCGACAAAATAGAAAATCTTGACAAGAATAGGAATAAATATCTCAGGATTTTGAGAATAATGAAAAGAGCTTATATTAATAGAGCTGACCAGGTTGATATTGTTGCGGAAAGCATAAGAAAATGTAAATATCCGGTGGTTCTCTGTACTGATCTTAATGATACTCCGGTTTCTTATGCTTATCATAATATTTCTAAGGGGCTGAATGATGCTTTTGTTGATAGTGGAAACGGTTACGGGCGAACATTAGTCAGTATTTTTTCCTTATTCAGAATAGACTATATTTTCTTCAGCGATCATTTTATTAGCTTTGATTTCACTACCGGAACCGTAAAATATTCAGACCATTTTCCTGTTTTCTGCTATTTGGAAAGAAAAAAATAACTGTAATTTTTGCTTGTATTCTTATTGTTTATTATTTTTACTTTAATGTAAGTGATGAAATGTCAATAATATAATCTTGAATTTTAAAAATAAAAATATATTTCAATGAAGACAAAAATGAAGTCATTTAAAAAACATTATGCAATTATAATTCTGACTGCCTTGGCATTAAATTATAATTTTGCATTTTCTCAGGCAAATCATCTTGTAATTAGTCAAATTTACAGTGGTGGAGGAAATAGTGGTGCAGTTTACATGAATGATTTTATAGAACTTTACAATGGAACCGTTGACACTGTGTTTCTAACAGGATGGTCAATTCAGTATGCTTCCAGCACCGGATCAAGTTGGGCGACTACTAAATTTAATCTGTCAGGATTTATTGCTCCGGGGAAATATTTTTTAATCATGGGTGCGAGCGGTGGAGCCAATGGAACTGTAATTCCAACACCTGATTTAGTGTCATCTCCTTTGTTAAATATGGCTATGGCAGCCGGAAAAGTTGCGTTATGCAATTCAACTACCGGCTTACCTACTATGTCATGTCCGCTGCCTAACCCTGCTATTGTTGATTTTTTCGGTTTTGGTTCTACGTCAAATTGCTATGAAACCGCTTACGGGCCTTCATTAAGCAGCACTTTAAGCGCATTTCGGGCAAATGCCGGTTGCACCGATACTGATAATAATTCGGCAGATTTTCAGACAGGAGCTCCAAATCCAAGAAATAGTGCATCTCCTGTAATGTTCTGTGAAATGAAAAAGCTCTATATCTCTGATATAATCCCTTCATCACCTCAGGCAGGTGCAACCTTTGATGTAATTGTAAGGTCGGTAAATACTACCAATGCTCACTCTAACGTAATTTATAATTCTGACATTACTCTGACTTCAAATGGAAATGCAGGAGCTGTTAGCGGCACTGTTACCGGTACAATTACTGAAGGAAATGATTCTGTTCTTATCTCAGGTGTAATTCTGCCAAGTGTAGGGACTGATGTTGTATTATATGCCAACACGCCATCTGCTGAGTTTTCTGCAGGCGATACCAGCGATCTTTTTAATGTACATGCCGTTACACCTTCTGTTGTGACAATATTAGCTAATAGTATTGGAATTGATTCAGCAGTTTCAGGTGGAGAAGTTATTGCTGACGGTGGTGCTCCTGTTACTGCCAAAGGTGTGGTTTTCGATATTATTTCTTCACCTGTCATAAATGCTACAAATGATGGATCAGGAATTGGACCTTATGTGAGTATAATGGATAATTTGTTACCGAATACTTTATATTATTATCGGTCTTATGCAACAAACAGCGCAGGTACGGCTTACGGCGGAGAGTTTTCCTTTACGACACTTCTGAATGTGGGCATTGATGAAAAGTCAAATAAAAATAAAATTAATTTCTTCTCTGCCGCTCACAAAATTGTTTTTATGTTTGACCTTGCTGAAGAACAGGATGTTTCTGTAGAAGTATTTGATATTACAGGCAAAAAGATTACGGGCTTGTTGTTAAATAATGTTTTTAAAAACCAGGCTGAGTTACCAACAGAAGCATGGGGAAAAGGAATTTTCCTTATTTCTGTCGTTGCAGGTAGTGATAATTTTAGTTTTAAAATAAACTTGTAAATTAAATTTAATCAGGAAATACAATTATTCTCTAAATTTAACAAGTAGATTTTTTATCTAATGCTACATTAATCGTAAATTTGTAAAATATTACGATTGCGTTAATTTATGAGATTTGAACTTATTTCTGATTTTGTTCCTACTGGGGATCAACCGGAAGCAATAAAGCAGCTTGTTGATGGTCTTAATAGAAATGATGAAGCACAAGTATTACTGGGCGTTACAGGCTCTGGTAAAACTTTCACAATAGCAAATGTAATTAAAGAGGTACAACGTCCGACACTTGTTTTAAGCCATAATAAAACACTGGCGGCGCAGCTTTATGGAGAGTTTAAATTGTTTTTCCCTAATAATGCAGTAGAGTTTTTTGTTTCATACTATGATTATTATCAGCCTGAAGCATATATTCCTGTGACAAACACCTATATAGAAAAAGACCTTTCTATAAATCAGCAGATTGAAAAACTAAGGCTTAGCGCTTCTTCTGCATTGCTGTCAGGCAGAAGAGATGTTATTATTGTATCGTCAGTTTCATGTATCTATGGAATTGGTAATCCTGAAGAATTTGCAAAAAATGTCATAAGAATAAAAGTAGGAGATAAGCTGACAATAAATTATTTTCTGCATCTTCTGGTTACCAGCCTTTACTCAAGAAATGAAATAGAATTCATTAACGGACGATTCAGGGTTAAAGGTG
>CAZELC010000084.1:0-10079 GCA_964512865.1 uncultured Bacteroidales bacterium | reverse complement strand
GGTTTTCTGTTAACTTGAGTTATGATGTGAATTTATCATCTCTTACGCCTGCAAGTAAGGCTCGTGGAGGCTTTGAAATATCACTGGTCTATATCTATGATAAAAGTAAACAAAAGAAACACAGAGAAATTCCTTGCCCTATTTTTTAACTTTTTATGTTGAAATTTATATACAAATACATAGTTTTATTTTTTTTGCTAATAAATGCTCTTTCAATTAAGTCACAAACTTTTGAAGAATTCATTTTAATGGGTGATGAGTCTTTTTCTGAGGCTGATTTTTATTCTGCTGCATTATATTACCACAATGCGCTGACAATTGACTCTTCTGATATTACAACTGCATACAAATATGCTGATGCAAGCCGTCTTTTTAACTCATATAAAGAAGCTATGCATTGGTACAACTATGTACTTGAGAGTAAAAAAGCTGATAATTTTCCGATTTGCAGGTTTTGGTTTGCAGTGATGAATAAATCAAATGCAAGATATGACCAAGCCCGTGAAAACTTTGAACTTTTTTTGGAAAAATATAATAATAAAGATGACTATTTCTCTAAAAAAGCAAAAGTAGAATTAAATGCTTGTACTGAGGCAAAAAAAATTGTGGAAAATAAATTACCGATTAAACTTGACCATCTTGCAGTAGCCAGCATCAATACATCTTTTTCTGAATTTAATGCCCTTCAGATAGGAGATAATGAATTGTACTTTTCTTCTCTCAGACCTATTTCTGAAGGTAGCTTCGAAACTTTTATTCCCAATGCGTATATCTCTAAAATATATTTTGCTAAAAATTCTGCAAAAGGATGGACAAATATTAAAGAATTTGACCCGAAAATAAATGATAAAGAATCACATAATGCAAATATTACATTTACTAAAAATCATAAAAGATTATATTTTACAAAGTCAAAAGTAGAGGATAATCCAACTCTTGCAAGTGAAATATATACAAGTGAGTTTAAAGATGGGAAATGGCAAAAACCAGTAAAACTTGATAAGAATATCAATATGCCGGGTTACACTTGTACACAGCCAAGTATTTATTCATGCCCCGACTATGATGTCCTTTATTTTGTATCTGACAGACCAGGAGGTTTTGGCAAACTGGATATCTGGTATTCAATTATTAAAGATGGTAAGTATGGTGATCCAATAAATTGTGGCAGTATCATAAATACAATGGGCGATGAAGTAACACCATTTTATTATGAAAAGGAAAATACTCTGTATTTTTCATCTGATTGGCATCCAGGGCTCGGAGGTTACGATATATTTAAATCTAAAGGCGGACTAAGTGAATGGTCAGTACCTGAAAATATTGGATATCCTTTAAATACAAGTTATAATGACCTCTATTTTTCAATAAATGAAGTGGATAAAGATGGTTATCTTACTTCTAACCGACCGGGTTCTATTTATATTAAAAGCGAAACCTGTTGTAATGATATTTATTATTATGAATGGAAGGAGCAACCAAAGCAGGTTTCAGTTGTGCAGGAAGTTAAAAAAGATACAGTAAAAATCGAAATTGAAGAAACAATAAAACAACTGCTCCCGTTAACACTTTATTTCCACAATGACGAACCTGATCCTAGAAGTACCAATACATTTACAACTAAAAATTATAAAACCACATTGTCTGAATATTATTCCATGGAAAACAAGTACAAGGAAGAATATTCGAAGGGGCTTTCTGGTAAAGAAAAAACAAAGGCTGAAAACGATATAAGCGATTTTTTCGAAAATTATGTTGCCAAAGGATTTTCAAATCTTCAGCTATTTGCAGAACTTTTATTGCTTGATCTGGAAAAAGGAAGTCATGTAAATAAAAAAAATAAAGGTTATTGTAGCCCTTTAAATACAACAGATTATAATTTAAATTTGGCTAAGAGAAGAATACAATCACTAAAAAATTATTTGTCAGAATATAATAATGGTGTCTTCAATAAATATCTTCAGGGAAAAGCGGCTGATAGTGGCAGATTAAGAATTCTTGAAGATCCGATTGGTAAAGCAATGGCTAGCCCTTTTGTAAGCGATAACCCAAATGATCAGAGAAATTCGGTTTATAGCAGAGCTGCTGCACTTGAAAGAAAGATCCAGATTATCCTCTATGAATCTGATGGGGCAAAAGCCGGAAGCGATACTGCAATTAATTATCCGGGAGTTAAATTTGATAATGCAATTTATGATTTCGGCAATATAAAAAAAGGAGAAAAACTATCCAAAACAGTTTTTTATGAAAATACCGGTGACGGTAACCTTATAATTCAGAATATTGAAACAAGCTCAAATTCGTTAAGTGTTGACTGGAGTCAGTCACCTGTGCCTCCCGGTGGAAGAGGGAAAATTGTCATTAACTTCTTTGCCAATACAAACAGTGGCGCAAAAACGGAAACATTTACCATACTTTCCAACACAAAAAAAGGCAAGGATATTTTGACTGTTACAGCCAAAATTCTTGACAAATAAATTACCTTTAAGTTTTGCTATTGAGGAAAACTTACCGGAGGACCGAACTTTGCATCGTTAAGAAAAGTTTGATCAGTCAATGTACATAGAAATGCCTTTAATTGCGATTTTTGCAATGGAGTGAGATGCGCACCTCCCTGATTCATTTTATGCATCAGTGTACTTACATAAGGCGACATAACCAAACTGTCGCTGTAAAAATCAATTACTTCGTCCAAAGTTTTAAACCTGCCATCATGCATATATGGCGCTCTTACTTCGATGTTCCTTAGAGTAGTTGCCTTATAAGCACCATGATCTTGCGGATTCCCTGTAACAGAAAACCTGTCACGTGTGTCATTAAAAATGCTGTCCTTCGCATTGTTATAAAAAAGGTTAGTCGTAAAAAGAGGATTCCCGTCCCCGCCATGGCAATGAAAACAATCTGCACCTTCCTCTGTAACAAAAAGAATAAAGCCGGCCCTTTCGTCATCAGTAAGATTTGCCTGCCCTCTAAGATATCTGTCAAATTTCGAATCACAAGAAATAAGGCTTCTTATAAACTGTGCAATTGCAAATGATATCCTTTTAAATGTGATCTCGGTGGTACCAAAGGCTTTTTTGAACAATGGTGCATAACCAGGTATACTTTGTATCATTGCCTTTGATTTATTTGAATCGCTTTTCATTTCATGCGGAGCATATATTCCCATCCAAACTAAATCTTCAAGCCGCCTTTTATTTACATTTGAATTTGACGGGTGAATACTTCCATTCCATAAATATCCAGTATTGCACCAAACAAGATTTATCATCGGCATCATTGTATGTGGAGTAAGGATTCCGGTAACACCATAAGGATGGCCACTTGGGTACTTAGAACTTATTCCGCAAACAAATGAATTTTGTTGAATATGGCAAGTGCCACAACTCATCAGTGAATCCGCGGGCCCGGAAGCACCTCTTACTCTACCGTCATAAAAAAGATAACGACCAAGCTCAACTCCTTCAACAGTCATCGGGTTATCATCCGGAATGTTTAGCTGTGTCGGGAAATGTAGTGGGATACTAATTGTATAAGGTGTAGGTTTATAAACAGTATCAGATTTTATCGGGTCGGGAAGTGGATCTTCTCTTTTACACCCTGATTCAACTAATAATAGGCACAAAAAAATAACAATTAAATACTTCATCGTTAGATCAAAATTATATTAATGAATATAACCAATTGAAAAGACTCCGGGTCCATTTAATTTTCCAAGCAACATTGCAGATTGGTTTTGCATAATACTTCCACCAATAACATTAAAATCAAAAATATATGGCTTAAACCAGAATTCTATATTCATGACAATCTGTATCTCCTTTGTCTCATCTTTTGATAAAATAAAAGATGATGCTGGTATAGTTACGTTAAATTCATTGGCAATAAATCCGGTAATATTTCCTGATGTATCATAAATTTGTCCGCGACCAAGGTGATAGTTGAAAGTTTTTGTTAGGCTTGCTGTATCTTTGTACTTACCGTTAAATTTAAGGTAGTGGTAACCACCTCCAAGATAATCGGGCCAGAACATATCTCTTTCCGGAGGGTTTGGAAACATATATGACTGGTTTTTACTATCATTAATTCCAAAAGTAAAAGAAATTGAATTAAAAGATGTCGCTAAAATACTTTTTGATATATTCCAGGTCAATGTCGAAGGAATGTCAGTATCAACATAATGAATCCAATCATTTCCATCGAGTTGAATTGTTCCTCCATCAGCTTTATTTAAGATAACGTCAGAAATAAAGTATTGCAATTCTGATATTTGATATTGATTTCCGGCAGCGTTCAAATATTTAAAAGAATCAGTTACCATCGTTTGGTTATCAACATTATGTGTAAACTTAAAAACCAACTTTCCTGTAGCGTCAGGGGTAGGATCAGGATCTTTATGCTTACATGAAAAAAAAGCAAGAACAGAAAAAATGACAATAAAATATTTCATTGATAATATATTTTCTATCAAATATATGAATAATTCAGAAATTAGCAAAAAAAAAGGCCATCTATTTAAGACAGCCTTTATAATTTATTAAATACTTATTAGCTTAGTGTGAATTTAATAGGCATGTTAAACTGAACTCTTACTGATTTTCCGGATTGTTTTCCGGGATTCCATGGAGGCATCATTTTAACAACTCTTACAGCTTCCTCATCACATCCTCCGCCAATTCCTCTGAGTACTTTAACATCCGCAACTTTTCCGGAACCTTCAACAACAAAAGTAACATAAACTGTTCCCTGTATGCCGCTTTCCTTAGCCATTTGAGGATATTTTATATTTTCCTGAAGGAATTTAATACGCGATTCATCTCCGCCTGGGAAAGAAGGCATTTCTTCAACAACAGTAAAAATTGGAGCATTTGCTTCTTCTTCAATTACTTTTGTTTCCTGAACTGTTTCTTCTACAACTACTTCTTCTGTAACATTTGTGTTAACAGCAGTTTTATTCAAATCATCCTGATTTATTTCTGTTGTTTCTGTTGTATCTGTAGTTACAATAGGAGCCACGAATTTTGCTTTTTGTTGCATCTCAGCTTCAGGTGGTGGAGGTGGAGGTGGTGGTGGAGCATCTTCTGGTGGTTTATTAAGATTTGCCATTTCAACAGTAACATTTTTTTCTTCACGTGCTGAATTGGCAGCTTTAAAGATAATGAATGGAATACCAACAATCAGAATCATAGCAACAACCGAAACTATGAGTGATCGGTTTACATATCTTTTGTAAAGCTTTCTTAACTCATAAGCACCATATTCTTTATTCCTATTTCTGAAAACTATTTCGTCTAAGCTTTCATTTTTGAACATATTATTATCTGTCATAGGATATTTTATTTATATAATAGATTATTTTGGTGCTGTTTCCAGCATTTTAATTTCTTCCGGGGTAATGTCAACAACAGCATAAGAAGCAATATTGCAAATTGCCATCTCATCAATAACATCTACCAGATTTTTGTATTTTGCTTTTTCGTCTGCCTTGATAAGGATAATAGGTGCTTTTTTGTCTGATTTTTTAAGCACTCTTATTTTCTCATTTAAAGTGTCATTAGACATAACAAGGGCACCAGTTTTAACCTTATCCTTTAATTCCTGAATTTTCTTTATTACTTTTTCATTCTTATCAAGAAGTAATTTCCTGAGTCCGTCTTTACTGTAATTAATTTTAACAAGTTCCGGAATTGGTTTACCTGGTTCGATGGCGCCATGATAATAAAATATTCTATCGTTATCAGTCAATAATAAAGTATATGTTCTTTCTGCTGAAATTTTTACTTGAGGACCATCATCAGTGTTATTTTTTTCAGGCATGGTTATCTCCATTACCTTTGGCTTACTAAAAGCTGTAGTAAGCATAAAGAAGGTAATAAGAAGACACATAAGGTCAACCATAGGAGTCATATCAATATGAGCTCCCATCTTTCTTGGTTTTCTTCGCCCGCCTTCTTTCGAACTACCGCTATTTTCAATTATTTCTGCCATGTATTTTTATTTTATATTTTAAAATACTGTTACATTAACTATTTTTTACCAGGTGTTAATTCGGCTTCATCTTTTCTGAGATTTGTCGTAAGATTAAATCTGGTTACCTTATTTTCAATAAGTAAATCCATAACCTTTTTAACAATTTTGTAGTTTGCCATACCGTCACCTTTAATAGCAACTTCAGCATTAGGATTTATCAGACGAGAATAACGAACCCAATATCCGAGCTGATTATCAGCAGAGTCCGAAGGAATCCCTGTCTGTAATTTTTCTTTTTCTTTTGGGTCCTCAGATTTCAGCCATTTTTGCAGATCTTTCATAGGCATTCCAAACGAAGAACTTTGTTCAAATTTAGTTCTTTCTTTTGGAGTCAAAGTAATATTATATCTCTTAGCCATTTCGTCAATCAGCTTTCCTCTGTAATGGTTGGTAGAATCAATACCATTATCCATATTGAAAAAAACGTGGTCATCCTTATCAATTAATAAAGTAATAACATTTTTTTCCGGTGCTGTTTTTTCTGAAACAGAAAAAGGTGTATCAATTACTTTTGCTTCCTGTGGCCTGAAAGAAGTTGTCAGCATGAAGAATGTCAGCAACAGTGAAAACAAGTCAACCATTGGTGTCATATCCACATGCGGCGATTGCCTTTTCAGTTTAATTTTTGCCATATCTAATATTCTTTAAGAATAATTACTGTAAAAAAATTACTTTGTTTTTGAAGCAAATGTCTGAACTACGCTATAAGCTGATTCGTCAATTTTAAATGTAAGGTTATCAATCTTACTGGAAAAATAATTATAGAAAACAATTGCAATTGTTGAACCTGTGATACCGAAAGCGGTGTTAATAAGAGCTTCAGAAATACCGGTTGCAAGTGCTAATGCGTCAGGTGCTCCTGCTTGAGCTAAAGCTGCAAAAGCTCTAATCATACCAAGTACAGTACCGATAAGACCTATCAATACACAGATTGAGGCTAAGGTAGAAAGGATAACCAAATTTTTAGAAAGCATTGGTAACTCAAGTGCAGATGATTCTTCGATATCTTTTTGTAATGCAAGAACTTTCTGATCTTTTTCAAGTGATGAGTCGTTTACAAGTTCTTTATATTTCAATAGTCCTGACTTTACAACAGCAGCGATAGAACCTTTTTGTTTATCACAAGTTGAAATTGCAGAGTCGATATTATTGTTGTTTAATTCATTTTGAATATTTCTAACAAAAATATTAACTTTATTTTTACCTCTGGCCTTGCGCAACATAACTGTTCTTTCAATTACAAAAATAAGAACAACAAGAACGCATGTCATCAACAAAGGAACTATCATACCACCTTTGTAGATCATAGCTAAATAGTTACCCGCAATTGGGTGACCTGCAGGATTACCTCCTTCAAAGTTGGCAGGATTTCCCATGATAAATTTATAAATTAAAATTGAAACGATTAACGCAATCAAAATTGACCCTGAAGCAAATGCGGACTGTAAAGCTTCTTTTAATGATTGACCCTGATTTTTTGCCATTTTTTTAAAGTTTAATTATTAATACTAGTTTTATTTATTTTTAAATTTTTCTTTATGGAACTGCAAAAATAAAAAAATTTCAATTCCAAATTATTTTTTACAAATATAAAATTAATTGTTGATAGTTAATAGGAATAAAAAGTTAACGGCTTTAACAAGTCAGTTTAAGGTAGAAAACAGATTAATAAAATGTTTGAATAATGATTATTATTCATTGCCATCCATTGCACCATATTAATAAATACTTGTGCAATGGATTGAATATCAAAAATTAAAATGATAAAATTTATTGTTCGGTTTGCAAAGCCAAAAATTATTGCAAATAGGCTTAAAATTGAATTAATAACAATTCATGTAAACTGTTTTGCTATTATTTTTTATCAGGACAAACCTTTTTTGCATCTTTTAGTAATTCTGCTGCTTTTTGGTTTTTTGGATCAAGGAACAGAATTTTTTCATAATAATATTTTGCTTCACAAAAATCCTTATACTTTTTGCTGGTAACATAAAAAGAGCCAAGGTAAAAATAAGCATTTGTAAGATTATTTGCATTTTTTACTGAATCTGTTTTAGCATATTCAATATACTTAGTCATGTTATCCTTTGCAAATGTAGTATCGCAGGATGGGTCCATTTGGCTACAGGCAATGCCACTGTAGTAAAATGCATTACCATTCATAAAATCGGGTTTATTTGTTGTAATATATTTGAATGTGGTATCAGCCTTTCCCCATTTTTGAGATTGAATGTAAACAATCCCCAATTTGTAATAATCTGAAGTTGTTGCTTTGTTTTTAGCTATCTTTTTTAAATAATGTGCTGCCGCCTCATCATATTTTTTCATTTTGCTGTAGGATGCTGCAATATCAGTCAGAATATCATGATTGGCAGTGTCAAGTTTATAAGCAATTACAAAGCTTTCAATAGCAAGCGAGTCTTTACCTTTTTTTGATTGAATTCTTCCAAGATAGAGATAATCGGAAGGAATTATTTTTTCAGGTTTGGAGTTTTTAAAGAACTTCTCAATATAAATAATGGCTTTATCATAATTTTGTGTTTCGAAATAACAATATGCCAAACCTCTGTTTAAATCATTTCTAGAAGAGTCGACCTTATAGATATCTTCAAGTTGAATGACAGCTTCTTTAAAATCTTTAATATCAATAAGAACGTTAACATACTTTAATTTTGCATTGATATTATCTGTAAGGTCAATATATTTTTTGAAATAGAATTTTGACAATTGTGATTGATTTGCTCTTGAGTACAAAACTCCAAGTTCAAGATATCCGGGTGCGAAAGTAGAGTCAATTTGAATAGCTTCTTTATAATAGTTTATAGCCTCGTTCCAGTTTTTTGCACGAACCCATAATTTTCCGAGGTTAACTTTTGCAGCAGGTGATTTTGGGTCAAGTTCCTGTGCCATTTTGTAATTTGAGATAGCTTTAGAACCATCGTTTTTTTCCATATATGCTTCTCCAAGGTTTATATAAATATCGGGATTTTTAGTGTCAAGCTCAAGTGCTTTCTCAAGTTTAGTTATCGAAATATCAGGGTTTTTGACTTTCGAAATAATATATCCTTCACTTATTTCAGATAATACTAGAGCTTGATCTACTTTTGAAAGTGTTGAAGTTTTATTTGTTTTACTTGGAAATTTTGCTTCAGCCTGATCGAAATAATTTTTTGCCCCATTATAATCTCCGGTATAATAAGCAACTTTTCCTAAGCCGACCATATTCAAAGGATTATTTGGATCGACCTGATTACCCTTATTGAATAATTCAGTCGCAGCAGCACAAACTTCAGATAAGGAGTTTGTTATTGTATCCGAGAAATATGATTTTAAATAACTCTCGCCATAATAATAGTAAATACTTCCATTATTTGGATATTGTTTTATCAGCCCATCAAAAATAGCTTTTGCCTTATCGAACTGGTCAGCATCAGCAAGTCTTACTGCTGTTTTAATTTCATTTGTTTGAGAGTAGCCTGTAAGAGCATAAAATAATACTATAAAGGCTAAAGACAGACGGATTTTTTTAACAAGTAGTGACATTTTTTAATCCTCCTTAAATATATTTAACGTTTTATTTCAACTAATCTTATTGGTATTTGTGCAGGAACCAGGCCAGAACGTCTTACTATTCTTTGTCCTTGATCACCGGCAACAAATGAGGCAAAGCCTGTGCCAAGGCCGGCATAAGGTTCCCTGCAAATTGTATAAACATCTCTGGTAAACGGATATGATCCTTCTGCAATATATCCTTGATAAGGTTTCATAAATGGTCCATAACCTTCAATATCTCCTTCCTCAGAAACTCCTGCAACAACAATATGTTGAAGAAAATTATTGGAAACAGTATCCTGACTATCGCTTATCCAGTTAACGCTAATGATGCCTAATCCATTCTTGTTGTTTTTTATATAATTCACAACTTCTTCATTTGATTTTACTGCAAAACAATTCGAAGGAAAATTACCCTGAATCTTAAATTTTTCTTTTACGTATCTTGGGTTTCCTGATTTAGCGTTATCAAAAACTACATTTATTCCATCAAGTTT
>CAZELC010000083.1:0-10114 GCA_964512865.1 uncultured Bacteroidales bacterium | reverse complement strand
ATTAGAATGCGGATATTCAAATAAGATTGGAAATTACAATTATTACTCTGGTTAGAATATTTGTCATTGACATTCACTGGATTATTTATCTGCCTTTCATTACAGTTTATTTATTTCTGAATATATATGGTTCATTTAATATTGGTTTTGGCTATTACCTGAAATCAAAATGCAGATTGAAAACTAGTGAAAAAATTATTTCACTTACTTTTGATGATGGACCTGATAATGAGTTGACTCCGATAGTTTTGGATATTCTTAAGAAAAATAAAATAAAAGCATGTTTTTTTGTTATTGGCAGAAAGGCAGAAGAGAATCCTGAAATTATTCGCAATATTGATAATGAAGGCAATATTATTGGTAATCATACCTATAATCATTCAGATTATTTTGATTTTATCCCGGTGAGAAAAATGATCAAAGAAATAAAGGATACAGAAGGTGTTGTTCAGAATATAATCAAAAAAAAACCGGTTTTTTTCCGACCTCCGTTTGGAGTGACTAATCCTTTAATAAAAAAACTTGTGAGAAAAACTGGTGTTGTTTCTGTCGGATGGAGCCTTAGGTCATTTGATACAAGGATAAGAGAATGTTCTGGGATTATTAAAAGAATTGAAGAAGTAAAGCCTGGCGATATTTTGCTTTTTCATGATAACAAGAATATTACTGCAGAATCACTCCAAGATGTGATTGATTTATGCAAATCGAAAGGATTTAAATTTGTAAATTTGGATGAATTGATAAAGATAAACGCTTATGAATAAAAAATGGTTAATGGTAATTGCACTTTTAATTGTTTCAATTTGTGCAAATTCAGAAATTTACCGATTTCCGGCAGATACTTCTTTTGTACCCGTTAAAGATACAAATTCAGTAAAAAAGAAAATCTCCGGTTCATCTGATATTAATAAAACAATCGAAAGCGATTTTCTGCAGGAAAAGCACATGAGTATTTTTACCGAACCTGTTGTTTCGAAAGGCCATTTTAGTTATAAGAATAAAACAATGGTAAGATGGGAATATTTAGAGCCTTTTGAATATGTTGTTGTTATTAATAACGGAAAACTTGCAGTAAGAGATAACTCAAAAGTAAGCTCGTATGATATGACTGCAAATTCAGCATTTATGGAAATAAATGGAAAGCTTAATGCAATTATTAAAGGTGACATTGTAAATGAGAACAAGGATTTTAAAATATCGTATTTTGAAAATAGTAACCTGTATTTATTAAAGCTCAAGCCATATTCAAAGAATATGAAAAATTTTTTTAATGGCATTGAAATTTGTTTTGATAAAAAGGATTTATCTGTTTCAATTATTAAAATGATTGAATTATCAGGCGATTATACTGTTATAAAATTTACCGGGAAAAAAATCAATATTGAAATCCCCGACAATAAATTTAATCTGAATTAGTTATGTTGAATAAGGGTTTATATGAGATTTCCTCACTTTATTTTCAGAAAGATGATAATTCTGTAAAGGCTACAGTTAGATTTAATAAAGATGATGATATTTTTAAGGGACATTTTCCTTCAGTGCCTGTTGTTCCTGGCGTTTGCATGGTGCAGATAATGAAAGAAATAATATCCGAAATAATAAAAAAGCAAATTTTTTTGGGAAAAGCTGATGAAGTTAAATTCATAAATATGGTAAACCCAGAAGTGAACCCTGAAATCGAAATAGATATAAAAATTAAAAAATTTACTGAAGACAATATAAGTGTAAATGGAATTTTCTATTTTAGAGATGTGATTTTTATTAAAATCAGAGCAGACTTTAAAATTATCTGACATGAGTGCTTTGCAATATAAAGATTTGCTTGGTATTGCTCTTGATGCAATAATTACAGCTGGTAAGGCTGTAATGGAAATTTATCTCAACTCTTATAAAATCGAAATAAAAAAGGATAATTCGCCTTTAACTTATGCCGATCTTAAATCAAATGATATTATTACTAGTTACTTGGCAAAAACCTCAATCCCACTGATTAGCGAGGAATCATCAACAGTTGCCTATGAAAAAAGAAGAACATGGGATAGATTTTGGATAGTTGACCCACTTGATGGCACAAAAGAGTTTATTCAAAAAAATGGTGAATTCACTATTAATATAGCACTTGTAGAAAATCAAAAACCTGTTGTTGGTGTCGTTTTTGCTCCTGCTACAGGAACATTATACTTTTCATCTCTAAATGAAGGCGCTTTCAAAATAATTTTAGATTCAAAAAAGGATTATGATTGTGAAGAGATTATTTTAAAATCAGTACCTGTTAAAACTATCAAAAATAAAAAGCTTGTAGTTGCAGCAAGTCGTTCACATTTAAACCTTAAAACAATAGATTTTGTTGAAAATCTTAAAGTAAAATACCCTGGGACAAAAGTTATTAACAAAGGAAGTTCATTAAAATTTTGCCTGGTAGCAGAAGGATTTGCAAGTATTTATCCCCGTTTTGGAAGAACAATGGAATGGGATTCAGCAGCAGGACATGCTATTATTAATGAAGCCGGTGGAAAAATTATTACTCCTGATAATGGTAATGAGTTGATATACAATAAGTTAGAGATGTTTAATCCGGATTTTATTGCTCTCGATTCTTTTCATAGCAATTTAAAATTTTGACAAAGAATAAATTGGTTAAGAAGCAACCATTGTCTTGTTTTTTTTGTCAATTATCCGTTATGTCAATTTTTCATTATCAACAAATGTTGTTTAATATCTTTTCATTAAACTATTGTATTTTGAGATATTTTTTTAAATTTGCATGATAAGAACATTAAATATAAGCTAATGAGAAAATTTTTATTCTTACCATTAATAATTTTCCTTATTTTTTTCTCTGATTTTGCAAAATCTCAAACTCCGACAAATCAGGATTGCCTTAATGCAATTCCTGTTTGTGAGAGCACATATTATAATCCTAATTCATATTCCGGAGATGGTAATTATCACGCCGAAATTGGTCCTTACTCAGGAACAGCTAGTGATAATGGCTGTCCGACAAACTGCCTCTCAACTTCTGAAGTAAATGATGTTTGGTACACTTTTCAGCCGCAAACAAGTGGAAATTTGAACTTTACAATTACACCAGTGGATCCAAACGACGATTATGATTGGGCGCTTTATAATCTAACTACTGACAATTGCAGTTCACTTACATCTTTAGATTCAAAACCTTGGCTTAATGTTAGCTGCAATTTTTGCGGCACTGTTGGGAATACAGGTGCAAATGGTGGCGGTTCTACAAACTGCGAAGGTCCTAATGGTTGCACTCCTTTTAATGCGCTTATTCCGGTTGTTGCCGGTCAGATTTACTATTTAAATGTAAGTAATTTTTCTGCCACTCAGTCTGGTTACCTTTTGGATTTTACATCATCAACAGCCGCTTTATATGATAATAATCCGCCTCATTTATTGGGAATAACCGGACCTGCATGTGGCGGAACTTCAATTAATGTCATTTTTAATGAAAATGTGCTGTGTAGTACAGTTCATGCCGCTGATTTTATTGTAACAGGGCCAAATAGCACGACATATACTGTAACTAGTGTTTCGAGTGCAGCATGCACGGTTGGTGCTCAGTCTGATGATAATTTCACTATTACAATCACCCCGGCATTAACATTGGCTGGGTTCTATACCGTTTGCCTTTCTTCATCAGCAACTGATATTACTGATGCTTGCTTTAATGCAGCTGATCCAAATGACCCTCAAAATTGTATTTCATTCCCGATTACAGGACCTACTGCCACTGCAGGTAATGGAGGTCCTTATTGCGCTGGTCAGACTATTTCTCTTAATTCAAGCGGCGGCGGAACTTATTCGTGGACTGGACCTGATAATTTTGCTTCTAGTGCACAAAATCCTACCATCCCCAATTCTACTACAGCTAATGATGGAATATATACTGTAACTGTTAATGTTAATGGTTGTACCAGTGTTGCAACAACAACTGTGACGGTTAATGCTGGCAATGCCCCTGTGATTACACCAGTTAATCCTACAGTTTGCTCCGGCACACCGGTTGTTTTGCATGAGAGTGGTGCTACTTCTTATACATGGATTCCTATGACTGGTATTACAATAACTACTGGTGATTCTGTAATTGCTGCTCCTACACAAACCACAACATATACCGTTACAGGTACCACCGGAGGAAATTGCCCTGGTACAACAACAGTAACTGTTAATGTCAACCAAAACCCTGTAATAACAATTGACCCTGCAAGCCCAGCTATTTGTCAGGGACAATCTGTTAATCTTGTTGCTTCTGGTGCAAGTACTTATGTCTGGCATCATGGTAATTCCCTGTCAGATTCCACTGTGGCAGATCCGACCGCAACCCCTCTTACAACAACAACATATACAGTAAATGGAACCTCTGCTCAGAATTGTTCTGGTATTGGCAACGTTACTGTGACTGTGTATAATGCACCTCAGGCAAATGTTTCAGGAGGTGGTACAATCTGCAATAACGGAACTTCCACAGCTACAGTGACAATAACTCTTACAGGCACAGCTCCTTGGACTGTTGTTTATACTAATGGAACAACACCAACAACTGTTACTATAAATTCATCACCATATACTTTTTCAACCTCTGTTGGAGGAACATATACTGTTACAAGCGTGATCGATGCCCATAACTGTAATGGATTTGGTGTCGGATCTGCAACAGTTACAGTTGTTAATCTTCCCGTTGTTACTTTGCCTCCATTTACTAATACTTGTATTTCTACACCTGCATTTCCTCTTACCGGTGGTACGCCACCAGGCGGTAATTACACTGGGACAGGAGTTACTAATAATAATTTTAACCCTGCCACTGCAGGAATTGGAACTCATACTATAACTTACACATTCACTGATGGAACAACAACTTGTACAGCTTCAGCAACAAATACTATTACTGTAGAAGATTTACCTACGGTTACTTTGCAGCCTTTTGCCAATGTTTGTGATAATGCTGGGCCATTTAATCTTTCTGGAGGTTCTCCGGTAGGAGGTGCTTATTCTGGTCCCGGAGTGTCTAGTAATATCTTTAACCCTTCTGTTGCTGGTGTAGGAACCCATACAATAACCTATACATACACAAATCCAATAACTCAATGCTCAAATTCAACAACCGGTCAAATAACCGTTAATGGGCTTCCATCTGTTACTTTTTCACAATTAACCAGTCCATGTCTGAATGATCCTGCAATTACATTGACCGAAGGAAATCCTGTAGGAGGAGTATATTCTGGACCAGGGGTAACCAATGGAATATTTAATCCTGTTGATGCAGGTGCTGGAATTCACATGCTGACTTATACTTATACTGATCCTTTAACAAATTGTTCAAATACTGCAACACAAAATATAACTGTTAAGCCTCTTCCAAATGTTACATTAGCTCCCTTCGGTGACGTATGCTTAAGTACACCTACTTATGGATTAACAGGGGGGCTTCCTCTTGGAGGAGTTTATTCCGGACCATCAGTTGTCAATGGATATTTTGATCCTTCTGCAGCTGGTGCCGGCGTTCACACTATAACATATACTTATACAGATCCAATAACAAACTGTACTAATTCTGCATCAGGGCAACTTGTTGTTAAATCTGGCATTCCAATAACAGTTACACCATCTAGTGCTACCGTGTGCAAGGGCTTCCCGGTTACTTTACATGCTTCGGGAGCAGATACTTATCATTGGACACCACCATCATGGCTTAACCAAAATAATGATTCTGTTGTGGTTTCTTCACCTGAAATGACAACAACTTATACCGTAAACGGATCGATAAGTACAAATGCTTGCAGTGGTTTTACTACTGTTACTGTTAGTGTGTATCCTCCGATAGGGTTGCAATTCGATGCACAACCTTCAGTTGGTTGCCGACCGTTATTTGTTAATTATCAGATACTCCCAAATCCGGAAATTGACACCAATTCAATAGTATGGAATTTTGGGGATGTGTTGTCCGACACTAACTTTGCTTACGCTACTTTTAAAACACATCATTGGTACTATATGGAGGGGAATTATTACACAACACTTACGGTTAATTCATTGAATGGCTGTCCTGAAACTGTAAATAGGCTTATCAATGTTTATGTTAAACCTGAAGCAGCTTTTTCACATGTTCCTGAAATTGGCGGAATTGAAAATCCAACAGTTAGTTTCTTTGATAATACAATTGGCGCAACATCTTGGTATTGGAATTTTGATGACCCAAATACTTTGAATGATAATTTTTCAGAACTTCAAAATCCTATTCATACATTTTCTGATTCGGGATCCTACAATGTTGTACTTATTGCTGCGGCACATAATGGTTGTGAAGATACTGCAATGCATGTTGTTTTAATACAACCTGGGTTAATGATATTTATCCCTAATGCATTCTCACCAAATGGTGATAAGTTAAATGAAACCTTTAAGCCAATTACTCTTGGAATTGATCCTAAAAATTTCACTATGCATATTTATGACCGTTGGGGTAAAAAAGTATTTGAAACTTCTGATCTTGAAGCTGGTTGGGATGGTAAAGGTGGAGATGGAAAGCTAGTTTCTGTTGGAGTATATGTTTACCGAATCTGGTATCAGGATATGAATGGAAAGGAATATAAACGAAATGGTATTGTTACAGTATTAAGATAATAATTTTAGAGTTTTTAAAAAAATCCCTGTAGTTTAAATTGCAGGGATTTTTTTTAATATAAAAATAAAATGAGCAGAATTGAAGATATAGAGAAGTTAAAAGAAATTGCACGGAATATTAGAAAGGACATAATTAAAAGCCTTGCTGAAGCTGGTTCAGGACATATTGGCGGCTCTCTTGGTCTTGCTGATATTTTTACCGTTCTGTATTTTAATATTCTTAACCATAAACCTTCCGAACCTGATTGGAAGGATAGAGATCGAGTTGTTCTGTCAATTGGGCATGTCGCACCGGTTCTTTATGCATCGCTGGCAAATGCAGGATATTTTGATATTACTGAGCTTTCTACTCTTAGAAAACTTGATTCAAGATTGCAGGGACATCCGAGTAAAAATCACTTACTGCCTGGAATTGAAAGCTCATCTGGCTCTTTAGGACAAGGTTTGTCAATTTCTGTTGGAATGGCGTTGACAGCAAAAGCTGATAAAAAAAACTGGCGAGTTTACTGCATACTTGGAGACGGTGAGATACAGGAAGGCTCGGTTTGGGAAGCAGCAATGGGAGCGGCACATTATAAATTAGATAATTTGATTGCAGTTGTTGATAGAAATAAACTGCAAATTGATGGAACGACCTCAAAAGTAATGGAAATTGAGCCACTTGAAAAAAAATGGGAAGCTTTCGGATGGAATGTTGTTAAATGCAATGGAAATAATATCCGAGATTTAATTATTGCCTTCAATCATGCAAAAAATAATATTGGCAAACCGACAATTTTAATTGCAAACACCATTATGGGAAAAGGTGTTAACAGCATTGAGAACAATAACGCGTGGCATGGTAAAGTTCCAGCTTTGGATGAGGTTGATTACTTTTTAAGTCAGGTGTCTGATTAAAAAAAAAGCTTTCCCTTATTAAGAGAAAGCTTTGAATAAGCATAATTCTTCTATTGTTATTTCTTCGCCAAATAATCTTTTACCTGATCATTTGGAACAATTTCTTCTTTAAAGGTATAAGCACCTGTTTTTGGAGATTTTACCATCCTGATAACTTTAGCAAAATCTTTTCCGGATGTTGTTCTAAGTGTTGCAACTACTTTCTTTGCCATATCTCAAATTATTTAATTTCTTTATGAATTGTTTTTTTCTTTAAAATAGGGTTGTATTTCTTTAATTCAAGACGTTCAGGAGTGTTTTTTTTGTTTTTTGTGGTAATATATCTTGATGTTCCTGGCATCCCACTGTTTTTGTGCTCGGTACACTCCATAATTACTTGTACCCTAGCTTCTTTGTTTTTCTTTGCCATTTTATTATTGAGTTTTATTTTGAGTTTGCAAAATTAATAAATTTTAGCTAAATAAAAGAAAAGAATGATATTTTTTTTAATTATTTTGCCAATAAGTTTATTTTTGAAGAAAAAACATGATTTGGGATAGTTATATTAATGGCTATAAGAGCTATCTTCAACTGGAAAAGTCGCTCTCAGAGAATTCTATTGAAGCATATATTCATGATGTTGAAAAATTATTTCAATTCATCAATTATTTTAAAATGGAAATATCTCCCGAGATGATCGACTACCGGTTATTGCAGGAATTTGTAAAATGGATTAACAATCTTGGAATGTCGGCCAGAACACAAGCAAGGGTTATTTCAGGGATAAAAGGCTTTTACAAATACATGGTACTTGAAAATATCGTAAAAACCGATCCTACTGAGCTTCTTGAATCTCCAAAAATAGGAAGAAAGCTTCCGGATACACTTAATGTTGATGAGATAAATTCTCTTATTTCTGCAATCGATCTTTCCAAACCAGAAGGAGAAAGAAATAAGGCTATTATTGAGACATTATATGGTTGTGGATTAAGGGTGTCAGAATTGGTTAACCTCAAAATATCAGGTCTTTATTTTGACGCAGGATTTGTCAGGATTATCGGTAAAGGAGATAAAGAAAGACTTGTCCCCATTGGAAATATTGCAAAAAAGCATATCAACATTTATCTTAGAAATATTCGTTGTCATATTGAAATTAAAAAAGGAAATGAGGATATTCTTTTTCTAAATAGGCGTGGTGCTAAATTAACTAGAGTTATGATCTTTACAATAATAAAACAACTGGCTAATAAGTGCGGCATAAAAAAGCAGATTAGCCCGCATACATTCAGACATTCGTTCGCAACTCATCTTATTGAAGGTGGTGCGGATCTTAGGGCAGTTCAGGATATGCTCGGACATGAATCAATAACGACAACGGAAATATATACTCATTTAAACAGGGAATTTTTAAGGGATACAATTAACAGATTTCATCCCAGAGCATAAAAATCTTTATATTTGTACTAGAATGGAAATTTATACAAACAAAGGTAATAAACCGACAAAATCTGGATTTGGAGAAGGCGTCCTGGTTGCAGGTGAACGTAATAGTAATTTGATTGTTCTTGGAGCAGATATAACTGCTTCTGTTGGTTTGGATATGTTTAGGGATAAGTTTAGTGAACGGTTCTATTCTTTTGGAATAGCTGAACAAAATTGCATTGGCGTGGCTGCCGGCATGGCACTTTCAGGTAAAATACCTGTTTTCTCTACTTATGGAGTATTTGCGGCTTTGAGAACTACTGACCAAATACGTGTTTCTGTTTGTTATAATAATCTACATGTGATAATTGGCGGAGCACATGCCGGAATATCTGTCGGACCAGACGGAGCAACTCATCAGGCACTTGAAGATATTGCTGTAATGAGAGTAATGCCGAATATGACAGTTCTGTCGCCTTGTGATGCAACACAAACAAAGATAGCAGTAATTGCTGCAATTGAATCAGTAAAAGGACCGGTTTATATACGTTTTGGACGTGATGCCGTTCCTGACTTTACATCAGATCAGCAGGAATTTGACATAGGTAAAGCACAAATTTTGAAGGACGGATTTGATTTGAGTATTTTAGCAACCGGTCATCTTACTTGGGAAGCACTGCAGGCAGCTTATATTCTTGAACAAAAAGGGATTCATGCCAGAGTTATTAACTTTCATACAATTAAGCCAATCGATAAAAATATTATTATTGAAGCAGCTATGCAAACAAAGGCAATAGTTACCGCAGAAGAGCATCAGATATTTGGCGGTTTTGGTAGCGCCGTTTCGGAAGTATTGGCTGCAAATTGTCCTGTACCTGTTGAATTCATAGGCATGAATGATAGCTTTGGTGAATCTGGCGACCCCCAGCAATTAATGCATAAGTACAAAATGAAATCTGATAATATTATCAATGCAGCAATGAAATTAATTGATCGTAAGACAAAATAATGTTAAAAAAAATAACCCTTGTATTTTATCTTTTAGTAATATTTCAAAGTCTTTTTTCTCAAAATGATGTAAATATTGATTCTGTCAGATTTAAAAATAAATACGTTTTCATAAATTTTGTCAGACTTAAGGATACAAATATTAGCGTTGCGAATTTGATTG
>CAZELC010000082.1:0-10144 GCA_964512865.1 uncultured Bacteroidales bacterium | reverse complement strand
GTATGCTAAACCTGTTATAAATCTTGGTAATGATACAGCCGTATTTAATGGAATAAATCTAAATGCAGGAAGTGGTTTTCAGAGTTATTCTTGGACAGGAGGAACTTCTTCAAATCAGTATTTATGGGCAGGTTCATCAGGACAATATTCATGTACAGTAACTAATTCACACGGTTGTTCAAAAAATGATATTATTAATCTCACAGTTTATCCAAATCCAATTGTAAACCTTGGTCATGACACATCTGTGTGCAACAACTATACTCTAAACGCGGGAGCCGGTTATTCTAACTATATCTGGGCCGGTGGAACATCTTCTACGCAAAATTTAACTGTTAACTCTTCAGGAAGTTATTCAGTTACAGTAACCGATGCACATAATTGTAAAGGAAGTGATGCTGCAATAATTACTATTTATCAAAATCCTGTTGTAAATTTAGGACATGACACATCTGTATGTGCACAATACACATTGAATGCAGGCAGTGGTTTTTCAAATTATACCTGGGCCGGTGGTACTTCTACAACTCAAAATTTACTTGTGACCAATACTGGAAATTATTCTGTAACTGTTACCGATGCACATAATTGTAAAGGAAATGATGCTGCTTACATAACAATAAAACCAAATCCGATAGTAAATCTTGGGCATGATACTATAATCTGTGGAAATGACATTATTACACTTAATGCAGGTAACCCGGGAGCAAGCTCATATAATTGGTGGAACGGCTCAGGTGGTCAATTTCACAATGTTGATGTTTCGTATTGCAGCCCGGGAAACACATGTAATTACAGTGTGACAGTCACAAATAACGGATGTTCAGGAACAGACGCTATAGCACTTACTTTTAATTCTTACCCGACTGTAACCCTTGGTCCTGATCAAACAGTTTGTGCAAATCAAACTGTTAACCTCGATGCCGGCGGACCATATTCATCGTATTCATGGTCTACAGGAGCTAATGTCCAGCAAATTCAAGTTGACTCTACAGGAACAGGTATCGGTATTAAAACTGTAATTGTCAATGTCATAAATAATTCCTGCCGAAAGTCAGACACCATTAAAATTAACTTCGACCCATGTACAGGCATGAGTGAGGAAACGCAAAACTTTTTCAATGTTTATCCAAATCCTTCACACGATAAAGTATATATCAGTTTTACTGATAACTTCGAAGGAGAAATTGAAATTATTAGTGCTTCAGGACAAAAGGTTTACGAATCTAATAAATTCATTAACCCCTCTGAGCTGCTTTTAATCGATATCTCTTCTTTTACAAAAGGATTATATTTTATATTAATTAAAGGAGACAGTATCAAACCGGTAAAACTAATAGTTGATTAAGTTTCTTTAAAAAAATTAAAAATATTTTTAAAGAATAAAAAAAATTATGTAGGTTTGTACCAGAAATTATTAACAAAAAAATTTAATATTATGGCTTATAAAATTTCTGAAGATTGTACTGCTTGTGGTACATGCATAGATGAATGTCCAGTTGAAGCTATTGCCGAAGGTGACATTTATAAAATTGACGCTGATGTATGCACAGACTGTGGTGCTTGCGCTGATGTTTGCCCGGTTGAAGCTATTCATCCAGAATAATAAAAGTATTTGTTTTTTATAAAAGCCTCAGTTGTTTCTGAGGCTTTTTTGTTATTAATTTATAATTTTGTTAGACAATATGAATAAGGCATTAATAACTGTTTGTTTTTTTGTTTCACTGTTGATGTTCGGCTGCGGAAACAATAATTCCGACAATTCAAAAATAAAAGATGATGTTAAAAATGATAACATCTCAGGAATAATAAAAATTTCTGGGTCGTCCGCAATATATTCAATAATCAGTAAATTTTCACAAGAATTTACAAAGGCATTTCCCAAAATTAATATTCAGGCAAACATTACTAGTTCGGGAGAGGCAATGAAGATGCTGGAAAATGGAAGTATTGACCTTGCAATGGTATCAAGAACCCAAACAGCTGACGAAAAAGCTAAAGGATATTTTTTCATTCCCATTGCCAAAGATGCAGTTTTACCAATTATTAGTTTTGATAATTATTTCCTTCAGAATCTGGTCATGCATGGAGTAACAAAACAAAATCTGGCAGATATTTTTATCACAGGAAAAATTAAAACATGGGGCCAATTATTAAAAAATAATAATCCAAGCCCTATTAAAATATATACAAGAAAAGAAATTAGTGGCACAGCAGAAACTTGGGCAAATTTTCTGGGTTCTGTTCAGAAAGACCTGAAAGGTGAACTTGTTGCCGATGATAAAGATATGGTAGAGAGAATAGCCAAAGATCCTCAGGGAATTGGTTATTGCAGTATGAGTTACGCCTACGATCTTAATACCGGCTTCCGTGCAAACGGAATATATATTTTACCATTAGACCTTAATGCAAATAAACAGCTCGATGATAAAGAAGCTTTTTTCGACAAACATTCGATGCTTGTAAAAGCAATAAATTCAGGAGCTATCCCTACTCCTCCGGCCAGAGACCTTTATCTTGTATGCAAAACCAAACCAAAGGATGCTAAAATATTAGAGTTTCTTAAATGGGCTCTTACTTTTGGGCAAAATTATATTGAGCCGACAGGCAATGTATTTATTCAAAAAGAAAACGCCGAATTAATTTTGAACACTTTAAAATAAAGCAGGAAAGTAAGTTAATTCAGAATCAGGCAACTACCAATATAAGGGAAACTTTATCTCATCTCTAACCACGAAAGAATCTGGATGATCAGTAAGTAACATCTTTTTAAACCCTTCAGCATCCATTCTTGTCCGGAAATCACCGACTCTTACCTTATAATTTGGTGATTGGAAAGAAAGGTATGAACCAATATCAGGATATTTTGCAGAAAATGCTCCTTTTTTTGAGTATGCTTTATTTTTAGAGTTGTTTCCTGAGTCAAAAAATATCTGAACCCTCCAGCCAATTATTTTTTCCCGGCTGCAAGCTGTTTTATGTTTTTCAATAAGGGAGGAAATCCTGCTGTCGCCAATAACTTCTACCTTACCATTATTTTGACAAACAGCAGAAAAAAGCAGAATAATAATTATTCCACAGGTAAGAAAAACCCCTTTGAACAACATTATATTTTACTTAGCAAAAAATTCGATTTCTTTTGGATGAACTGTAAGAACCGGAACCTGTGAGTTGTTAACCATTTGTTGCGCATATTTACCTAACCAAACATTTGCGGTATCCTGCTCGGTCATAATTACTATCAGGTCTGCATTATTTTCCTCAGCATAATTTACTGTTGCAGTAGTAATATTTTCAGTATCTATTTCGACGGTTTTAAACTTAACTTCATTCTTTTTCAAATAATCTTCAACTTGTGTAGTGTATGAATTAACTTTAGCTCTAACAGATTTCAATGTTGATGATTGAAGCTCAAGTATGTGAATTTCAGACTTGAACAATTTTGCAAGTTCCACTGTAAAGGGCACTTTTTGTCTTGTGGTGGTCGTATTATCAATGGGGATAACAATTTTCTTTATCCCTTTTCTTATAGCAAAGTCAACCCTAATAGTTAAAACAGGGCAAGGAGAATATGTAACAATTTTATTGGCATTACTTCCAATCCAGAAAGCTTCAAATCCTGATACACCATGTGAACCGGCAATTATAATATAAGCATCACTATATTTTGCCTGATTTGCGATTTCTTTATAAATTTTACCTTTTCTTAATTTGTATGAAATATTACCATTAAGTTTTTTTGAATACTCTTTAACGAGTTCTTCCATCCTGTTTTTGGCCTCAATTCTATATTCGCTGGTTTCATTTTCATAAATGGAGTCTTCACTTTCAGGTTTATCTACCCAGACCATAGTAACAGCGCCTTTAATTGCGGCGGCAAAATTAACTGCATATTCTAATGCATGAATAGAGTTTTTTGAGAAATCAACGGCAACAACAATTTGTTTCATAAAATCCGAATAAGATAATTAATAAAAATTTAAAATATCGTGTAAAAATATTTAATTTTTATAAAACAAGCAAAATTTTGTTCATCAATTTTTTTAAATTTGTTGCTTAAATGTATTTTCCAATGGTTAATGATTTGCTTGATCCAAGTTTTGATAACCTTTCCAGTGCAGAAAAAGAAATAGAAAAAGTACTCAGACCATCGGTACTAAATGATTTCTGTGGGCAACAACAAGTTATTGACAATTTGAAAATTTTTGTCGAAGCCGCCAAACAAAGAAACGAGTCTCTTGATCATGTTCTTTTACATGGTCCACCGGGTTTGGGAAAAACAACTCTTTCATATATAATAGCAAACGAACTTGGCGTTGGAATAAAAGTAACTTCAGGTCCTGTTATGGATAAACCCGGAGATCTTGCCGGAATATTAACCAGTTTGGAACCAAATGATGTCCTTTTTATTGATGAGATTCACAGGTTGTCGCCCGTTGTTGAGGAGTACTTGTATTCAGCCATGGAAGATTATAAAATTGACATTATGATAGAAACCGGGCCAAATGCAAGAAGCATCCAAATATCATTGAATCCGTTCACATTGGTAGGCGCCACTACAAGGTCGGGTTTACTTACTGCCCCGCTTCGATCAAGATTTGGAATTAACTTAAGATTATCTTATTATGATACAGAGATACTTCAACAAATAATTATTCGTTCTGCCGGAATTTTAAAAGTTCCGATAAAAAAAGATGCAGCAAGGGAAATTGCAAGGCGAAGCCGCGGTACCCCCAGAATTGCAAACCTTCTTTTACGCCGCATCAGAGATTTTGCTCAAATTAAAGGAAATGGCTCTGTTGATAATGATATTGCCGATTTTGCACTATCTGCTTTAAACGTAGATAAAAACGGACTCGATGAAATGGATATTAAAATTCTGAGTACAATAATCGAAAAATTCAAGGGCGGCCCCGTTGGAATTACAACAATTGCTACCGCCGTTGGTGAAGATACGGGCACAATTGAAGAGGTTTACGAACCCTTTTTGATTATGGAAGGATATCTCATGAGAACGCCAAGAGGACGACAGGCTACCGAAATTGCTTACAAACATCTTGGAAAGCAATTCTTTTCTGATCAGAAAACACTTTTCGACGAATAGATGCATCAACAAGATGAAATAACACAAAAAGTGAAGGACCTTGCTCTCTCATTGGGGTTTTCTGCATGTGGAATTTCAAAGATTACTGCGCTCGAAAATGAAACATTGCACCTTAAACAATGGATTAGAAATAATAATAATGCCGGTATGGCTTTCATGGAAAACCATATAGATAAAAGAAATAACCCCACATTACTTGTTGAAAATGCTAAATCTGTTATTTCTGTACTGCTTAATTATTATAATAATGAAATTTCGGATATATCAGGATTAAAAATTTCAAAATATGCTCATGGCACCGATTATCACTATATATTAAAAGAAAAGCTGAAAATAATTTCAAACTTTTTAATTCAGAACACCGGCTCTAAAAACATACGATATTTTGTTGATTCGGCTCCTGTTTTCGAAAAAAAATGGGCTCAGAATGCTGGGTTAGGCTGGATTGGAAAAAACACATGTCTTATAAATAAAAAAGGAGGCTCATTTTTCTTTATTGGTGAAATAATTTCAGATATTGATTTTAATTATGATACTGTCGAAAAAAACCGATGCGGTTCATGTTCAAAATGTGTAGATAGCTGCCCTACCAAGGCTTTGACAGCGCCATACAAACTTGATGCAAACAAATGCATCTCTTATCTCACAATTGAAAATAAAGGTTCTTTGCCCGAGGAATTAAAAAATAAATTTGAAAATTATATTTTCGGATGCGATATTTGTCAAAATATTTGCCCGTGGAACCGGTTTTCAAAAATGACAGAGGAATCAGAGTTTTTCAATTCTTTGTTTAATAGTGAACTCAAATCTGTTAACTTAGCAGAAATTTCAGAGATTGATTTTGAGCTTTTTTTTAAAAACTCTGCTATTCTTAGAGCAGGGTACAAAAATATTAAAAGGAATATTGAATTTATTAAATAATTAATCATGGTTATAATTGGAATTACAGGGACGCTTGGAGCCGGAAAGGGCACAATTGTAGATTTTCTGGTAAGAAAAAAAGGGTTTGTGCATTATTCCGTCAGGGAATTTTTAACTGAAGTATTAATCAAAAATGGAAAAGAGATCAACCGTGATAATATGGTTATTGCAGCCAATGAACTCAGAAAAAATCATTCGCCATCATTTATTGTTGAACAGCTTTTTGAAAAAGCATGTCAGTCGGGAAATAACTGTATAATTGAAAGTATTAGAACTCCGGGTGAAGTAGAATCCCTAAAAAAGAAAGGGGACTTCTTTTTGTTTGCTGTTGATGCATTAAGTAAACTCAGATACCAAAGAATTCTATTGCGAAATTCTGAAACAGATAATGTATCTTATGAGACTTTTATAAAAAACGAAATGAGAGAAATGGATTCTGACGACCCAAATAAACAAAATCTGAAAAAATGCATTTCAATGGCTGATTATATTTTTGAAAATAATGGAACCATTGAGGATTTGAATAAAGAAATAGAAAAAACACTTTCACTAATAAACAAACAACAAGTGAAGATATGAGTAATCTTGATAATCATAATCGGCCCAGCTGGGATGAATATTTTATGGAAATTGCACGTACTGTTGCAAAAAGAGCAACCTGCGACAGAGGCAGAAGCGGATGTGTAATTGTAAGAGATAAACAAATGTTGGTTACAGGCTATGTAGGTTCACCAAAAGGATTTGAACATTGTGATGAGGTTGGACACCTTTTTAAACAAGTAACACACGAGGACGGAAAAACTACAAATCATTGTATGCGTACTGTACATGCCGAGCAAAACGCAATTTGCCAGGCCGCCAGAATCGGAATTTCACTAGAGAACTCTACGTTATATTGTAAAATGACTCCGTGCCGGACATGTGCTATGCTGATAATAAATTGTGGAATTATAAGAGTAGTTTGTGAAAACAAGTATCATGCAGGTGTCGAATCAGAAGAAATGTTTAAAAAAGCAGGCGTAACACTTGAATATCTTAATGAAGAAATTTGTAAATATAGTAATCAATAGATATGGAATATGGATGGAAGCCACTTCCGGTGGTACTAAAAGTGATTTTTATTCTTGAAGCAGTAGGTTTATTTTTTTCATGTTTGTCAGTTTCATCAGCATTTGAAACAGGATTTGATTATTTCGGGCAACATCTGGAGGGAATAACAGCAGTGAATATTTTCTTTTTAACTAATATTGTTCTCCCTGTTACCTTGCTTGTCGGATTCTGGATGAAGCAAAAATGGGGATTAATATTCAGCATTTTATATTTTTTTTATTGCGGAATAAACACATTATTTGGATATCTTAATATAGATAAAGCTATTGCCTTAGTAAAAACTCAAATGGCGCCAAACCCACTGGTTACTGATGATATTTTTCGCGCAAGTGCAATTATTGGTATATTGCTGGGATTTTCGTTCAATATAGCATGTATGATACTGGTTATCGTAAAAAGAAAATACTTTTTTGAAAATAAAAACAATGAAGAAGAATTACCTTCTTAGTTCAAAGTTTTTCCCCAGATATACTTTTCTGACTTGCTCATCATTGGCAAGTTCTTCTGCAGTGCCGGATTTAAGGATTGACCCTTCAAATAAAAGATAGGCACGGTCGGTGATTGAGAGCGTTTCATGAACATTATGATCTGTAATGAGAACACCAATATTTTTCTCTTTAAGCTTAGAAACAATTGTTTGAATATCTTCAACAGCAATCGGGTCAACTCCGGCAAACGGTTCGTCAAGAAGCACAAAATGAGGATCAACAGCTAAAGCCCTTGCAATTTCAGTTCTTCTTCGTTCACCTCCTGACAGCGTAATTCCTTTACCTTTTCTCACATGCTGCAAACCAAATTCATCGAGAAGATTTTCAAGCTTTTGCTTTTGCTGTTGTTTTGATAGTTTTGTAAACTGAAGGACTGCCATAATATTATCTTCAACCGAAAGCCTTCTGAAAACTGATGCCTCCTGAGGAAGATATCCAATTCCTTTTTGAGCCCGCTTGTACATTGCCAATCCTGTAATATCTTCATTTTCAAGAAATACTCTTCCGTCATTTGGTTTAATAAGCCCAACAATCATATAAAATGATGTTGTTTTTCCTGCACCGTTTGGTCCTAAAAGACCAACAATTTCCCCTTGATTAACTTCAAATGAAGCATTGTTTACAACAGTACGGTATCGGTATTTTTTAACAAGATTTTCGGCTCTGAGTAACATTAATATATTTTCAGCAAATTTAACAACTTTTCAATTACAAACTTAAACTAAGAGTTCCTAATATATAGAACTTTTTTACCCCCGGATGATCAAGATATGATAATCGCCAAATAAAATTAACACTAAAAACCTTCAGAATATTTTCTATTCCAAAACCAGCTTCATAATATGGATGGGCAAGAATATAAGTTGTTTCGGGAAGAATATTATAATTAAGATTTGCATCATTTAGGTTTCCAATCAGACCTTTGCCATAAAGCATTTCACGGAATTTTAATTTCTTTATAAGCGGAATTTTATTAAGGAAAAATCCATCAAAATGATGAACATAAGATATTCCAACCCACTCATCGCTGACAAATTCATAATAATTCATTGTATTATACGCGTAGGGATCATAAATATAAGTTTCATTTCCTTCATGTAATTTTAATAATTGAATAGGTAATGTTCCCCATATTTTTCCTGCCTGTATCGTATATTTCGACCATCCCAGCGGACCAACATTAAACCATTGGGAAAAGTTAACCTGAAGCTTTTGATAATTATAATCACTACCTAAAACGCCCTTCATACCTAAAGTAAGATCAATATCAAGTACTGGGTATTTTGAGCCAATACTTATTCTGGTAAATTCGCCGGTCAAGAATTTTTCTTTGAAAGCAAAATGTGTATTAAACCTTATTTCTGAAGTAGTAATTGTAGACTTATGTTCAATTGCGCCATCTTTTACAAATTCAAAATAGGGACCATCCATAAATGGATACATTTTTTTATGAAATAATGCAAGCTTATTAGAAAATCCGACAAACCACTCGTTTTGTCCCAATAGCTGATATTGCTGATTCATGGAAAGCTTGTTTTCCGGGTTTCTTCTGAAAATTGATACAATCAGGTCGTCAGACAATAGCTTTGCATCTGAACTCTCACTTAACTGTTCAACATCATTTTTATAGGATGCAACTAAAATCCGGTTTGGGTTTTTGTGAAAAAAATAGGTAAAATCTGCACCATACTTAAATCTGTTATCCCATGTACCATAGGCAACATAAGGCTTTAACAGAAATTTTTTACTTAGCTTTTTACTGGTTGCCATACCAAACATGAAACGGCTTCCTTCAAGCCTGTTAAAACTGTAAATCGATAAAACAGGTCCAAATTCAACATACCCAACTTTAAAATATCTTGTACCTACAACATCTGCAATCTCGCGGTAAACTTTAAAAGCTCTAACAGTTTTAATTGTGTCAACCATTTTATAAATCTTCTTTTCCTGCTTTGTTAATGAGTCATGTCTGAATTTTATCCAATCCTGATCGGAGCGAGTGGTAGCACTATCTGACACATAAATATCAACCGGGCTTGAATAGAACTTATCCGGTCGTGGGTTATTAATTTTTATATTTCTGTATGATGTGGTTTTATGGACAAAAAATCCCATTGTGATTTTTTTATTATCAGTAACATTCACATCAAGAATAAGGTTATCTTTAGTTATTATCCAGTATTTATTGTCAATTTTATCAAAATCCTGTTTTATTACCACTTCATTAATAAAATTGATATTGGCATTAGGAATAAGTCTCATATCTATCGATTTTATTGCGAAACTGGTATCGCAAACCCACATGGTTCCGGAAAAGGTAAGCTCCTGATCTCTTCTTGGTTTAAACATAAGCTTATAACACCATGAATTGTCAATAAAAGAGCTGTCAACAAGATAATATTTATAATATGCCAGACCAAAATTAGCAATTGGGCTTATAAAATTTTTCTGTAAAAACTGAGTATAATTAACCCGTTGTGCTATTAACATGCGAGAGCAAATTTAAGATGATTAATTGGTT